>DATECT010000113.1:0-4552 GCA_035286765.1 Gammaproteobacteria bacterium | reverse complement strand
CGTAGAGCAGATCGAGTTCGCCGTTTAGCAATTGCCCTTCGATGGCGCGCGCCGTGGCGCTATCAAGCGTGGAGTTAAGGAAGGCGGCACGCACACCGGCCTGCTTGAGCGCCGCCACCTGGTCCTGCATCAGGGCAATGAGCGGCGATACCACAATGCCGGTGCCCGCGCGTGCAATGCTGGGTATCTGGAAGCACAGCGATTTGCCGCCGCCGGTGGGCATAAGCACCAGCGCATCGCCACCCGCCAGGAGCGTGCGGATAACCTCCTCCTGCGGCGCGCGGAAGTGCTCGTACCCGAACACCGCGCGGAGAATATGGAGAGAGGGGAATTCCATAACGGGCGGCACCGAGTCTATTCCAGTCAAGCAGGCTCCAGGAATCTATTTTTTACACGCCAGATAGCCACGATCATAACCAAGCCTCTATCCTCGCCACCACAAGCTCTTGTTCATCAAGGAAGCGCAGGTGCCTCTTGCTTCGGCAGTTTACCGGTAAGGCTTTTCAGGAATACTGTGATATCCGTCACCTGCTGGTCAGACAAATCTTTATTCAATTGCGTCTTGCCCATCACCCGCACGGCTTCTTCCAGTGTCGCCACCGTGCCGGTATGGAAATACGGGGCGGTAAGCGCAATATTGCGCAATGAGGGCATATGAAATAAAAGCTTGTGAATCGATTCCTTGGTCACCTCGTAGCGGCCCTGATCATCGGTTACAAGCTGGTATTTTTTATCATATTCGCTGCCCAGATAATTGGGAAACAATTCGTAAAACCCCTCACCCATCGGCACCGGCGGTCCGGAAAAATTGTCGCCGAAGTGGCAGGCCACGCAGCCCACCCTCTGAAACTCCGCCATACCGCGCAAGGCCTGCTTGGAAAGCGCCTTTTTATCCCCCTTCACATAGCGGTCGAACGGGCTATTGGGCGTTATGAGTGTGCGCACATAAGCGGCAACCGCCCTGGCGATATTGTCATAGCTTACTGGATGTGTCCCGGGAAATACCTCGGCAAATTGGTTTTTATAACCCTCAATGGATGCAATCGCTTCCACTGCTTTTTTCTCATCCGGCATGGCCATAATAGCGGGGTCAAGAAGATGGTCCTTTACCGCCGCCTCCAGACTCTCGGCACGGCCATCCCAGAATTGCACGCTTTGGAATGCCGTATTCAGCACTGTCGGCGTAGATCGCCGTACCGGCTTACCGAGCGCGCCCACCGACTTGGATAGATGATCCACACCGCCCATACTTAAATTATGGCAGGTATTGCAGGAGACTTTGTGCCCGGCAGAGAGACGCGCATCAAAGTATAACTGCTTGCCGAGCGCGACCTTGGCCGGCGTCAGCGGATTATCGCCGGGGATAGGCGACTGAGCGGGCAGTGCGGGCATAATTTCATAGGCCTGTGCGACAGATACCTGCATGAGCATGACCACGCCAGTCACTATTAAAAATCGAAGCATCTTCATCCCACCCGTCCCCTCACATGCATTGATGGTATGCACACATTATGCGGACACTGACTCTATTACGCCAATCACATGGCAGAGCCGGTTATGGCTGGCCGCATCACATCCAATAAAAAGCCGGGCAGAGCCCGGCTTGGATAATGCATTGACCGAAAATGTTTATTCGGCAGCAGCTTGCTCAGCAGGCTCCGGACGATCGACCAATTCCACAATGGCCATCGGCGCGGAGTCGCCGGCGCGGAAACCGCATTTCAATATACGCAGATAACCGCCGGCACGCTCTTTATAGCGCGGCCCCAGTTCATTAAACAATTTAGTGACAATCTCACGGTCACGCAGGCGCGCGAATGCCAAGCGGCGCTTTGATACCGTGTCGATCTTCGCCAAGGTAATCAACGGCTCGGCAACCCGGCGTAACTCTTTGGCCTTGGGCAGCGTCGTCTTGATAATTTCATGACGCATGAGCGCGGCGGCCAAATTCTTGAGCATGGCGCTGCGGTGAGTGCTATTGCGGCTCAGCTGCCGTCCACTATTTTGATGACGCATAAGTTATTCTTCCAGTATTGCAGTTGTTAGGCAATAGCCTTTTCTTTGTCATGATCATGGAGATTCGCAGGCGGCCAATTCTCCAGCTTCATGCCCAGGGATAAACCGCGCGTAGCAAGTATATCCTTTATCTCCGTCAGTGACTTCTTGCCCAGATTAGGCGTCTTGAGCAATTCCACCTCGGTGCGCTGAATCAAATCACCGATATAGTGAATGCTTTCAGCCTTCAGGCAATTGGCTGAACGCACCGTCAATTCCAAATCGTCTACCGGACGCAGCAAGATCGGGTCAATCTCCGCCTGCGGGGTTGCAGTCGGGCGGGCTTCTTCATTGCCCTTCAATTCCACAAACACCGATAATTGGTCTTGCAGAATATTGGCGGCGCGGCGAATGGCTTCTTCCGGGTCTACCGTGCCGTTGGTCTCGATATCCACTACCAATTTGTCCAAGTCGGTGCGCTGCTCGACACGCGCGCTCTCCACCGCATAGGTGACGCGGCGTACCGGACTGAACGAGGCATCCAACTGCAAGCGTCCTATCGGGCGCTCTTCATCTTCCGCGACATGGCGCGAGGAAGAAGGCTGATAGCCACGTCCGCGCGCAATCTTCAAATTCATGTTCAGTTCGCCGGCCTTGGTTAAGTGGGCGATGACATGGTCTGGGTTCACGATCTCGACGTCATGCGCCAGAGTGATATCGCTGGCCAGCACTACACCCGGGCCTTTCTTATTAATGGTCAGCATGGCCTCATCGCGCCCGTGCATGCGAATGGCCAAGCCCTTAAGGTTGAGCAGTATTTCTACGACGTCTTCCTGTACACCTTCAATGCTGGTGTATTCATGCAACACGCCGACTATCTCCACCTCAACCACGGCGCAGCCCGGCATCGAAGACAGCAGGATACGTCGCAACGCATTACCTAAGGTGTGCCCAAAACCACGTTCGAGAGGCTCCAAGGTAACCTTGGCATGTCTGCTATTGATAATTTGTACATCAACCAGACGCGGCTTTAAAAATTCACTAACAGAGCCTTGCATGAAAACTCCTCGCTTTAATTACGTATACTGCTAAATTGTTACTTCGAGTAAAGCTCAACGATAAGATGCTCGTTGATCTCGGGCGGCAGTTCACTGCGCTCGGGACGGGTCTTGAAGATACCCTGCATTTTACTCACGTCTACATCAAGCCAGTCGGAGAAGCCGCGTTGCTGCGCCATTTCCAGTGAGGCTTGGATGCGCAATTGCTTCTTGGCTTCCTCATTCACCGCCACGACTTCGCTGGGGCTCACCTGATATGTGGGTATGTTGACCTTCTTGCCGTTCACGGTAATGGCATTATGCCGAACCAATTGTCTGGCCTCGCTGCGTGAGGCGGCAAAGCCCATGCGGTACACCACATTATCCAAACGCCCCTCCAGCAATTGCAGCAGGTTTTCGCCGGTGGAACCACGGCGGCGGTCCGCCTCTTCGTAGTAAAGACGAAACTGCCCTTCCAACACACCGTAAATCCTGCGCAGCTTCTGCTTCTCGCGCAACTGCGTGGCATAGTCCGACAGACGCGTGCGCCGCTGGCCATGCTGGCCGGGCGGGAAAGCGCGGCTCTCAATGGTACATTTGCTGGTAAAACATTTTTCGCCCTTGAGGAAGAGTTTTTCACCCTCACGGCGACATAAACGACACTTCGGACCAGTATATTTAGCCAAAATCAGCCTCCGTCTTAAACGCGACGTTTCTTAGGTGGACGGCAACCGTTATGCGGTATCGGCGTCACGTCGGTGATATTCGTAACCTTAAAGCCTGCGGCATTAAGGGCCCTTACGGCTGATTCACGCCCAGGCCCCGGGCCGTTCACAAAAACCTCGATATTCTTCATGCCGAATTCCAACACCGCAGTGCCTACCTTTTCAGCGGCTACCTGCGCGGCGAAGGGCGTGCTCTTGCGCGAGCCGCGAAATCCGCAGCCGCCTGCCGTCGCCCAAGATAAGGTATTACCTTGGCGGTCGGTGATGGTAATTATCGTGTTGTTAAACGAGGCATGGATATGCGCCACGCCATCGACAACATTCTTTTTGACACGTTTGCGAACGCGACTGGTAGCCTTTGCCATAATATTTCCTGTTCCTAATTACTTGCGAATTGCCTTACGGGGGCCTTTGCGTGTGCGCGCGTTAGTACGCGTACGCTGACCACGCACCGGCAGACCGCGGCGATGACGCAAGCCGCGATAGGTGCCCAGATCCATCAGGCGCTTAATGCTCATTGAAACTTCACGGCGCAGATCGCCCTCCACCGTGTATTTCGCAACCTCAGTACGCAGCGCTTCGACCTCTGCCTCAGTAAGGTCTTTTATCTTGGCCTGCGGCTTAACACCGGCTGCCTCGCAGATAGCCCGCGCATGAGGACGCCCGATGCCATAGATTGCGGTGAGCGCAATCACGGCATGTTTCTGAACCGGAATATTTATGCCAGCAATACGGGCCATTCCACTACTCTCCTAAACTAATACTCAGCTTTACGCTGTCTGATGTTCTTTGTTT
>DATECT010000112.1:0-5395 GCA_035286765.1 Gammaproteobacteria bacterium | reverse complement strand
CGGCTTGGATCCGGGGGGCATCGGCTTTACCCCCGTCGCGCCTGCCCCGCCTCTGAAAAGGACTCCGCCATGAGCCCAATGCCACAGCGCGGCGGCGGGGTGATTATTATTAGCTTCGCACTGGCCTTGGTGCTGAGTGTGCTGCCCATGCCCTATTGGACGCATATCTACCGCCCGGAGTGGGTCACCCTGGTGCTGATCTATTGGTGCATCGCGCTGCCGCAACGCGTCGGCGTGGGGATCGGCTGGGGGGCGGGCCTGTTGCTGGACGTGATCAATGATGCGGTGCTGGGTCAATACGCCCTGAGCCTGGCCGTGGTGGCGTATCTGGCAGTAAAGATGCACCGCCGCATTCGCGCCGTGCCGGTGTGGCAACAAGCCCTCACGGTGCTACTGCTGGTCGGCACCCAACAGATGCTGGTGCTGTGGATTAAAGGCATTATCGGCCAAGCGCCGTGGAGCATGTCTTATTGGTTACCCGCCTTGGTCAGCATGCTGCTGTGGCCGCCAGTCTTCACCGTCTTACGCGGCCTGCGGCGGCGTTATGTAACGAGCAGTAAATAGCCGCACACCCGCTATTCCATGGACCCGCGCATTACCGAAAAAGATCACATCCGCGACTATATCCGCGAGACACGCCTGTTCGGTGATCGCATCAAAGTGGCGCTGGTGTTTACCTTGGTGTTGGTAGTGGCGGTGATCGCGCGGCTGGTTTATCTACAGATATTCAACCACGAGCACTATACGACGCTATCCCAAAACAACCGCATCAGCATCGTCGCCATCCCCCCCTCGCGCGGACTCATTTATGATCGCAACGGTGTGCTGCTGGCGCAGAATCTGCCCTCCTTCAGCCTGGAGATCGTGCCCGAGCAGGTGAAGAACCTGAATGCCACCCTGGCCGAGTTGGGCAAGATCATAGCCATCAGCGATAGCGACCTGAAACGCTTCCGCCGGGTGCTCTATCAAAAACGCACCACCAACGGCGTGCCCCTGCGCTTTCACCTGAGCGAGGAGGAGGTCGCGCGCTTCGCCATCGATCGCCCGCGCTTTCCCGGCGTCGATGTGAGCGCCGGGCTATCGCGCCACTACCCGATGGGCAGCCTGGCGGTGCATGCCATCGGCTATGTGGGCCGCATCAATGAGGACGAACTCCCGCAACTGGATACCTCCAACTATAGCGGCACGCTGCATATCGGCAAGGCCGGTATCGAGAAATCCTACGAGGATGTGCTGCATGGCAAGGTGGGCTTTGAACAAGTCGAGACCAACGCGCAGGGACGCAGGCTGCGCATACTGAGCCGCACCACGCCGGTCTCCGGTAAAAATCTCTACCTCAATATTGATGCGCGTATCCAGAACCTTGCCGAAGCGGCATTGGGAGAGAGGCGCGGCGCCGTGGTGGCGATTGATGTTAAGACCGGCGCCGTGCTGGCCCTGGCCAGCACGCCGGGTTATGATCCCAACCCGTTTGTAAACGGCATCGATGCCAAGGACTACGCGGCCCTGTCTACCTCCATCGACCAGCCTTTATATAATCGCGCCCTGCGCGGCCTTTATCCACCCGGCTCGACGGCCAAGCCCTTTATCGGGCTGGGCGGCTTGGAGCTTAATGTCGTTACCCCGCAACACAGTAATTTCTGCCCGGGGTTTTTTACCCTGGGTGGGCATTCACATCGTTACCGCGACTGGAAAAAGGCCGGGCACGGCACGGTCGATCTCGAGAAGGCTATCGTGGAATCCTGCGACGTGTATTTTTATAACCTGGCGCAGGCGCTGGGCATTGATCGCCTGCATGATTTTATGAGCCAATTCGGTTTCGGCAGCAGGACGCAGATTGATATCAGCGGCGAATTAGGCGGCGTCATGCCGTCGCAGCAGTGGAAGCGCCGCTCCTATAATCAGCCCTGGTACCCCGGCGAGACCATCATTACCGGCATCGGCCAAGGCTATACCCTGGTCACGCCGTTGCAGTTGGCCGTGGCGACCGCCACCTTGGCCAATGGCGGTGCGCATATGAAACCCAGGGTGGTATTCGGCACCCAAGACCCGCTTAGCCAAGCGATAACGCCTTTGCAGCCGGTATCGCTCAACACCATTCCGGTTAATAAGGCAGCCAATTGGACAAGCGTGATTTCCGCCATGACCCAGGTGGTGCACGGCGCACGCGGCACGGCACACGGCATTAGCGCAAATCTGGCCTACTCCATGGGCGGCAAGACCGGCACGGCGCAGGTATTCGGCATTAAGCAGAATGAAAAATATTCAGAGAAAAACACCGCCGAGCGACTGCGCGATCATGCCCTGTTTATCGCCTTTGCCCCCGCCGACCAGCCGCAGATCGCCGTGGCGGTGATCGTGGAGAACGGCAGCCACGGTGCCACCACCGCGGCGCCTATCGCGCGCCTGGTCATGGATCAATATTTTCTAGACCACCCCGTGCAAGCGCAAGTAGCCGTCACGGCGCCGCCGTAAAGTACCCACTTATACTATGTCCACCCTCTCACAAAAATTGCACATCGATCTACCGCTATTAGGTGGCTTGCTGCTGGTCTCGCTACTGAGTTTTGTTGTACTGTACAGTGCGGGCGGCCAAAGTAACGAGCTATTAATCCGCCATTCCATGCGCCTGCTGCTGGCCTTTACCGTTATGATCGTTCTTGCGCAGATCCCTGTGCGCTATCTCGCCGAATTGGCACCCTGGCTGTTTGGCATCGGCCTGCTGCTACTGATCGCCGTGCTGCTGTTTGGCGACAGCAGCAAGGGCGCGCAGCGCTGGTTGGATTTAAAGGTGTTCCGCTTTCAGCCCTCCGAGATCATGAAACTTGCCGTGCCCATGATGATCGCCTGGTATTTGAGCGCCCGGCCCCTGCCGCCCCGGCTCTGGCGCTTGGCCGTGGCGAGCGTGATGATTGCCGTGCCGGCGGCACTGGTCGCCAAACAGCCCGACCTGGGCACCGCCCTGCTGATCGCCAGCGCCGGTGTGTTCGTGCTATTACTGTCCGGCATCCGTTGGCGCTTGGTCGGGGCCTGCGTGGTATTGGCCGCCGGCTGTCTGCCTATCGCGTGGCATTTTTTGCGCGATTACCAGCGCGACCGTATACTCACCTTCCTCAATCCCGAAAACGATCCGCTCGGCGCCGGTTACCACATCATCCAGTCCACCATCGCCATCGGCTCCGGCGGCCTTTACGGCAAGGGTTGGCTGAACGGCACGCAGTCCTATCTCGATTTCCTGCCGGAGCGCACCACGGACTTTATCTTCGCCGTCTACGGCGAGGAATTCGGCCTGATCGGCATCCTGGTGCTGCTCATGCTGTATTTATTTATCGTGGCGCGCGGCCTCTATATTTCCTTATACGCGCAAGATTCTTTCGCACGCTTACTGGGCAGCAGCCTCACGCTCACCTTTTTCATTTATGTTTTTGTTAACATCGGCATGGTCACCGGCTTGATGCCGGTGGTAGGTGTACCCTTACCGCTCATTAGTTATGGAGGCACTTCCTTAGTGACACTCATGGCGGCTTTCGGTATCCTCATGTCCATTCAAACCCACCGCAAGTTGATGTCCAGGTAAGGAATTCGTGATCAAAAAACGCATAGCGCTTGGCCTGCTTATGGCCTCCCTGCTGTCCTCCACTTCGGCCACCATCGATCGCCCGGAGCTGACTGCTTTCATCAACGATATGGCCGCCAAACATGACTTCAACAGCGCCGAATTAACTCGTCTGTTCAGTCAAGTCAATCTGCGCCCCGACATTATCGACGCCATTACCCGCCCTGCGGAGGCCAAGCCTTGGTATGACTATCGCCCGATCTTCGTGACCGAAGCGCGTATTGCGGGCGGCGTGGAATTTTGGAATCAATACGCCGATATCCTGGCGCGCGCGCAAGCCGCCTATGGTGTGCCGCCGGAGATTATTGTCGCCATCATCGGCGTGGAGACGCGTTATGGCAAAAATACCGGCTCCTATCGCGTATTGGATGCCCTCTCCACATTGGCCTTTGACTACCCGAAACGCAGTGATTTCTTTCGCGACGAACTGGAACAGTATTTATTACTCACCCGCGAAGAAAAACTCGATCCGTTAGCCATAAAGGGATCCTATGCGGGGGCCATGGGCATGCCGCAATTCATCGCCAGCAGCTACCGGAATTTTGCAGTGGATTTCGATAATGACGGACACCGTGATCTACTTAACAACCTTAGTGATGTTATCGGCAGCGTAGCAAATTATTTCTCCGCCCATAAATGGCAGCCAGACAAACCCGTTGCCGTTTCGGTGCAGGTGATGGGCGATAAATACCTGCCCTTAATCAACGCCGATCTCAAACCTGAAGTCACTTTGGGGCAACTTAAAGAGCAGGGCGTCAACGTCCCTGGCGATCTTGCCCCGGATCAACTCGGCACCCTGCTGGAATATGAGGGCGATTCTGGCATGGAATATTGGCTGGGCTTGCAGAATTTTTACGTCATTACCCGTTATAACCGCAGCCCTTTATATGCCATGGCGGTTTACCAATTGAGCAATGAAATTCGCGCCCGGCATGATGCGCAGAATCAGTAGCGAGCAGAAGTGAAAAATCAACGAGATGCAAGGTGCAAGAAACAAGATGCCAGAAACATCTTTTTTATCGTATCTTGTAATTTACTGCTGGCTTTATCGTTGATTGGCTGCGGCGGCCTGCCGCGCACCGCGAGCATTCCCGGCGGAGGAATCTTTGGCGGCGAGCAAGACGGCGCACCCTCGGCCCCGATCGACATCAGCGCCATCCCGGAGCCGGTTCCGCGCGCGGAGCCCCTGGCAAAATACGGCAACCCTGCCTCCTATGTGGTCTACGGCAAACGTTACTTTACCTTGGCAAGCAGCGCAGGCTATGTGGAGCGAGGGGTCGCCTCCTGGTACGGCACCAAATTTCACAACCGCCGCACCTCCAGCGGCGAGCCCTATGATCTCTACGCCATTACCGCCGCGCACAAGACCTTGCCGCTGCCGTGTTATGTTTTGGTCACCAACCTGCAAAATGGCCGTACCCTGATTGTGCGCGTCAACGACCGCGGACCTTTTCACGAAAACCGCATTATTGATCTGTCATATGCAGCTGCCGCCAAATTAGGTATCTTGGCCACCGGCACGGGGCTGGTCGAGGTGCGCGTCATTGATCCGAGCGCACCGCCAGCAACGCAAATAGCCGAGGCAAATCCGGATAATGGCCTAGCGGGATTCCCGCAGGAATCTACCGGTGAATCCGCTACTGAATTAGTCAATGACCCCACCCCGGCAGAGCGCACGCCATCAACCACATCTGTAAATGTAATTAAAGACACTCGCACGCAGCAAACTATTAGTCGCACACCCAACCTCTATCTCCAGGTGGGTGCCTTTTCAAACCT
>DATECT010000111.1:0-5143 GCA_035286765.1 Gammaproteobacteria bacterium | reverse complement strand
AGGCATCTTGTAAACTGTTAGCGGTGATATTCGTGGGCTGTACCAGTGCAACCGTCTGGTCCGCTGCCTTAGCTGGTTTGGGGGTGGCGGCTTGGACCGTGTGCTTATCTTGCTTGGTGGCCTGTTCTTGTTTGGCCGGTTTTTTCTGGGCCTGCCGCTTACCCGTGCCGGGCATCATTTCGTTGTCTTCCAGGGTGGCGAGTTTGGCGGTGAACAAGGGTACTTTTTCAATGGGGAGTATCAGCGGATGGGCGCCCTTGGGATCGGTTGCGCCGTTGGTAAAGCCGGGGTTCAGGCGCTGAATTTCCTGGTGCGAGATGTCCGCCATCTTGGCGGCGACCTTCAGGTCAATCTGCGAATCAAGGTCAACGCTGGCTATATAAGGGGAATCGGGGATGTAACGCAGGGTGATATTGTAGTCTTCCGGGTTGGCTACGATAGCAGCGATAGCCAACAGCCGGGGGACGTAGGCCTTGGTCTCGCCGGGCAGGTCCAGCGCCCAGAAGTTGATGGGTTTTTTGGTCTGGCGGTTTTTTTTAACCGCCCGCAGCACGGTGCCCTCGCCCGAGTTATAGGCCGCCAGGGTGAGCGCCCAGTCGCCGTCGAAATCGGCGTTTAATTTTTCCAGGTAGTTGAGGGCGGCATTGGTGGAGGCGATAACGTCGCGCCGCCCGTCGTACCAGAAGTTTTGTTTAAGCCCGTAATTACGCCCAGTCGACGGAATGAATTGCCAGATGCCCGCCGCGCCGCCCGAGGAATTGGCGGAGGGCTGGTAGGCGCTCTCGATCACCGGCACCAGTGCGATTTCAGTCGGC
Source organism: Gammaproteobacteria bacterium (assembly GCA_035286765.1). Lineage (GTDB taxonomy): Bacteria > Pseudomonadota > Gammaproteobacteria > SURF-13 > SURF-13 > DATECT01. The sequence goes on along the minus strand of DATECT010000111.1, from coordinate 4,328 downwards.
ATGCCGCGTTTTTCGATCTCTTGCACCACGTAATAGAGGTAAGGCTCGGCGCGCTCGAACACGGTGTCGAGGTAGTCGCGGTAATCCGCGTATTCTTCAGCCTCCTTGCGCACCTTGGGGTGGTTGCGGTAAGGCAGCGCAAAGCCCGCGCGCATGCGTGCCCACAGATCTTTAGAGGTGGACTCAAGCTCCTGTTCCAGGGGCGAGGGCGGGTAGCTCTTGAGGCCGAAGTCGGCGCCGAGCTTTTCCCAAAGATTGGCGGAAGTGGTGACCAGGTAGTGCGGGGAGGTGTCGCCGGGGCGCGCGACCGCTGGGATGATGGCGCCGGACAGGCTGTAATTCCCATTTTGATTCAACGGGTTAATCGGATCGCCCGGTTGCATCGAGGTGTGGGTGCAGGCGCCCAGCCCCATTATAAGCAGGCTAAACAAGGTCCGTTTAATGGGGCGTTTGACGACTATAAGCTCATCCATACTCCGAATGGTAGGTGCTGGAGCGGGGGAGGTCAACCAAGCGAGGCCAGTTAATCGTAGGCCGTATCCTTCCAATGACGCACCGCGGCGAATACCTCGGCGCTACTTAGCAGACGACGGCGGGAAAAATGTTCTGCCGCAGCAATGACTTCCGGAACGGCGCAGCGTAAAAAAGGATTAGTGCGCAGTTCCGTGGCGAGGGTGGCGGGAACCGTCTGCTTGTCCGCTTTGCGCAGGGCTTGAGTCTGTCCTAGCCGGGTTTGTATGTCGGAGTTGGCCGGTTCCACGATCCGTGCAAAGCCCAAATTATCCAAGGTGTATTCATGGCCGCAGTACACCAAGGTGTCTCCTGGTAAGGCGGCCAGCTTGCTGAGAGAGGTATGCATCTGCGCCGGGGTGCCCTCAAACAGCCGCCCGCAGCCCGCGGTAAATAAGGTATCCCCGCAAAACAGCGCGCCCGCCCCGTAATAGGCGATGGCGCCATGCGTGTGGCCGGGCACGTCGAACACCCGCAGGGTCAGGCCGAGTTGCGGCAACGCGACTTCATTGCCTTCTATTAAAGGATCGGTCAAGCTGGCAATGGCCTCGTGCGCCGGTCCGTAGACGCGCAGCGCATAACGCTGGCACAGCTCGGTTATCCCCGCCGTGTGGTCCCAATGATGGTGGGTAATCAAAATGGCAATCGGGGTCAGCTTGAGCCGCTCCAGCGCCGCGTATACTGGCTTGGCGTCGCCGGGGTCGACAATGGCCACGTAAGGGGTATCTGTGGCGGATAACAGCCAGATATAATTGTCCTTGAAGGCGGGCACAGCTTGTACGGTCAGCATTATTAGATGGTGACAGCGTGGTTATGCCGGGTCAACCAAGGGAGCGCTATTAATGCGCGATTTTACGCTACAACAGGTTGGCTATGGCCTGCCGCCGGCCGGTCCCGACCCATACTCTGGAGTCACAAAGTAAGGTTACAATACTTATGATATGACTTCAGGGTAATACACTGTAACCACGTCCCCCGTTCAAGCCGGGGGAGGCCCCGTCCCGCTCCCTCTTCACGAGGGCGGGGGAGTGTAGCCTTACCAACCTATGAGTTACAAAACGAGGACAGCATGAAAGCCGATAAAGCTGCCCCCCTTACCCTGGCCCGCAGACAACGGGCTTGGTATCGCCTGCACCTGGGCCGCTTATTGCTGGAGTCGGAGTGCACATTGCTGGGCGAGGTGCTGCCCAACCTGTTCGGCTACCATTTAATACAAGTAGGGCGGCTGGCCGATGCCGATCTACTATCGACCAGCCGTATCGGTCATCGGGTAGTGCTGGATGCCGATGTCGAGCTGAATAATCCGCCGCCCAATCTATATGCGCGCCCCGATACCTTGCCGATCAACTCCGACAGCGTGGACGTGCTGGTGCTGCCGCATACCCTCGAATTCGAAGCGGATCCCCATGAAGTATTGCGCGAGGCGGAGCGCGTGCTCATTGCCGAGGGTAGCATTGTCATCCTGGGATTCAACCCCTGGAGTCTGTGGGGCTTGTGGCGGCTTTTCCTGTGGCGCACCCGCATCCCGCCCTGGTGCGGGCGCTTCATGAGCCTCACCCGGATACGTGATTGGCTGGCCTTGCTGGGTTTTGACGAGGTGCAAGTGGTGCCGTATTTTTTCCGCCCGCCCCTGCATCACCTGGGCGTCATGGAAAAGCTGAAGGTCATGGAACGGCTCGGTGCACGCTGGTGGCCAAAACTGGCTGGGGCCTATATCCTGGTGGCCAAGAAGCGGATGGCCACGCTCACCCCCATCAAGCCGCGCTGGCGGCGCCAACGCAGCCTGGTCAACGCGGGCATGGCTGAGCCGACGGCACGTAACATGCGGCGCGATGCATAGCCCGCCGCCAAAATATCAATATACAATTGAATAACAGGAGCATGCCCGTTGCAGTACCGCATGGTTGAAATATTTACCGATGGCGCCTGCCGGGGCAATCCGGGGCCGGGCGGGTGGGGCGCGCTATTGCGTTACAATGGACATGAGAAAGCCTTGTTGGGCAGTGAGGCGCACACCACCAATAATCGCATGGAGATGATGGCGGCCATCCAGGCCCTCGAATCGCTTAAGCGCCCGTGTCATGTGAAACTCAGCACCGACTCGCAATATCTAAAAAAGGGTATTACCGAGTGGATAGGCGACTGGAAACGGCGCGGCTGGAAGACCGCCGCCAAGAAACCCGTTAAAAATGCCGACCTCTGGCAGCGCCTGGACAGCGCGATTCAGCACCATCAGGTGGAGTGGCATTGGGTGCGCGGCCACAACGGCCATGTGGAAAACGAGATCGCGGATAGCTTGGCGAATAAAGCCATCGACGAAATGAGCGGCAACGCAGCGGAAAAAATAACGTAAGGAAAGACTATGCGGCAGATTGTATTAGACACGGAGACCACCGGCCTGGAGCCCAGCCAAGGGCACCGCATTATCGAGATCGGCTGCGTGGAACTGGTCAACCGGCGCCTCACCGGCAATCAATTCCACCACTACCTGCAGCCGGACCGCCCCATCGACCCCGGCGCGATTGAGGTGCATGGCATCACCAATGAATTTCTGGTCGACAAGCCGCGCTTTAAGGATATCGCCGATGAGTTTATTGACTTCATCAAGGGTGCGGAACTGATTATTCATAATGCCGCGTTCGACGTCGGCTTTATCAATAGTGAATTTAGGCGACTAGATGAAAATCTCAGCGACATTGCCCGTCACTGCAAGGTGCTCTGCACGCTGATTTTAGCCCGTCAACTGCACCCCGGCCAGAAGAATACCTTGGATGCCCTATGTAAGCGCTACACGGTGGACAACTCACAGCGGCAGAAGCACGGCGCCTTGCTGGATGCCGAGATACTGGCCGATGTGTATCTGGCCATGACCGGCGGGCAGGCGAGCCTGTCGCTGGATGCATCGCACGATGTCAGCGGCTTGCAGCAGCATGCCATCCGCCGCGTGGCCGCGGAGCGCCCGCGTCTGCCGGTGCTACAGGCAGCCCCCGATGAACTGACGGCCCATCAAGGGCGTCTGGACGCCATCGACAAGGCCAGCGGCGGCCAGTGCGTGTGGAAAAAATTGCAAACAGACGTGTGAGGTAAATCGAACTGATCCGCTGTTGCCGCGCCGGCGGGCGGCTTCCCGCGTTAGGCCAGGGCCCGTCCGGCTGTTAAAATAATCTTTTCGCCAGGAGTTCTGGACTCCCCGGTCGCTCCGGTTTCTTGACAGACACGAGGGGAAGGCCTCTAGGGGGGCTATGTGCTCACCGGCAGTATAACCGCGCGGCGGGAATGCCTCCCCCTTTTTCAAAGGGGGAGGCTGTTGCGGGTACCAGGTCACTATTCCCTGTGCCAAAGAATGCATCTCGCTTCCGTGGGAGCGAAGTAGATTGAATAGAGATTCCTTAATTATGAATTTATTAATAAGTGACGGAGAACAGCGGCGTGTCCGATAATCGCAGAAGTAAAATTGTCACCCAAGGCGTGCAACGCTCCCCCAATCGCGCCATGCTGCGCGCGGTGGGATTTGCCGATAACGATTTCGTCAAGCCCATCGTCGGCGTGGCGAATGCGCACAGCACCATCACACCCTGCAATATGGGCATCGGACCGCTGGCCGCGCGCGCCGAGGCGGCCCTGAAAAAGGCGGGCGCCATGCCGCAGGTGTTCGGCACCATCACGATCAGCGACGGTATTTCGATGGGCACCGAGGGTATGAAATACTCCTTGGTGTCGCGCGAGGTGATCGCCGATTCCATCGAGACCGTGTGCAACGGCCAGAGCATGGACGGCGTCTTGGCCATCGGCGGCTGCGATAAAAATATGCCGGGCGC
>DATECT010000110.1:0-9330 GCA_035286765.1 Gammaproteobacteria bacterium | reverse complement strand
GATATGGATCGCCGGCGTGCCGGCGCTGCATGTAGCCGATGCCTTCATCGCCGCCACTGTCGCGCTGCTCTTCTCCGCCGTGATAGCGAGCCGCGCCCAGCATCGCGTACAACCTATACGCGCAAATCCTCCACGCGGCGCCCATGTGCACCCTGAGGAGATCGGCGTGTTCGGTGTGCTGGTATTCTCGCGGCTTGCCATTGTAGTGCTCATTGTCAGTGGACTCATCACCACCAATGTGCTGCTGGATTTTCCGGCCATCGGCGCCTGGCTCGCCATTCTGGTGGGCAGTTTTTTTCATCCCATCCCTTGGGGCGAGGCGCGCAAGGCGCTCAAGGGTTCCTTGTTTCTCGTCGCGTTGGTACTCGCCGCCTCGCTTATGCCGGTCACGTCCTTGCCTGATCCTACATGGCAGACGGCGTTTGGCCTGGGCTGGATCAGTGCGGTATTCGACAACATCCCGCTCACCGCATTGGCCTTGCAGCAGGGCGGGTATGACTGGGGGGTGCTGGCCTTCGCGGTGGGTTACGGCGGCTCCATGATCTGGTTCGGCTCTTCGGCGGGCGTGGCGATCAGCAACATCTTCCCGGAGGCGAAAAACACCCTGCGCTGGGTGAAAGAAGGCTGGCATGTGCCGGTGGCCTACGTGCTGGGTTTTTTTGTCATGCTATGGATTCTGGGATGGAATCCTGGCTCAATAGCTGGAATATAAGCCTACATCACCTGCCATCTAAAAAATCGAATGATGGCCTTCTCGATTTCCACAATTACATAGACCGAAGCGGCAACCAGCGTAATACGTAGCCAGGATTCTGCGTTCAATGATGTTGAGTGAAATAGCGGTTGCATGAAGGGGGCGTAAATATAAAGTAATTGAAACACGAGCACCGCACCGATGGCCAACGACACATAACGGTTACCGTGAGCCGTGCGGTGCCAGGCGGCGGCGAGCAGGTAACGGCTGTTAAGCAGATAAAATACCTCAAACATTACCAGCGTCGTCACCGCTGCGGTGCGCGCCGCCTCCAGACTCGCCCCTTGCGCCTGCTCCCACAAAAACATGCCCAATGTTCCGGCGGTGAAGATACTCCCCACCAGCGCGGTGCGCCATAGAAAGTACATTGGAAAAATGGACGCGCGCGGATTGCGCGGAGGACGGTGCATAACATCTTCTTCGGGCGCCTCAAAAGCGAGTGCCAGGGCCAAGGTAACCGCTGTAACCGTGTTCACCCACAATATCTGCACCGGCAGGATGGGCAGCACCATCCCCAAGGAAATGGCCAGCACCAGCGTGAGCGCCTCACCGCTGTTGGTAGCCATAATGAACAATAGCGTCTTGCGCAGGTTATCATAGACCGTGCGGCCCTCCTCAATCGCATTGACGATGGAAGCGAAGTTATCATCCGCGAGCACCATCTCCGCCGCCTCTTTGGCGACCTCGGTCCCGCTCACTCCCATGGCCACGCCTACGTCGGCGCGCTTCAGGGCCGGCGCGTCGTTCACGCCGTCGCCGGTCATCGCCACGATCTCGCCACGTGCCTGCAAAGCCTGCACCAGGCGCAGTTTGTGTTCCGGACTGACGCGGGCGTAGACATGGGTCTCTATAACAGCGTCGCGCAGCACACCGTCACTCATCTTCTCGATCTGCATCCCGGTCAGAACGCCATCACCGATACCAAGCTCAACGGCAATGGCGCGCGCCGTGCTCGCATGATCGCCGGTGATCATTTTTACGCGTATGCCTGCGCTGTGGCAGGCCGCGATGGCGCCTAGCGCCTCTTCGCGCGGCGGATCTATCATGCCCGACAAACCAAGTAGCGTAAGTCCTCCGCTCACCTCATCGAAGCGCAATTCACGAGTTTCTGATTGCGCGGATTTGCAGGCCACCGCGAGCACCCGCTGACCTTGCGCCGCCAGGCGTTCGATATGCTCATGCCAGTAGGACTGATTGAGTGGCTGCTCATGGCCATCTACATATTCAAAAGCGCACATCTCCAGCACGCGTTCCGGCGCGCCTTTGAGGTAGACAAAACCATGTCCGGCGTGATCGTGATGCAGCGTGGCCATAAACCGGTGTTCGGATTCAAAAGGGATCACATCGGTACGGGGCCGCATTTCATTTTCGAGAGTTTGATCGAGGCCCACCTTCCGCGCCGCAACAATCAGGGCGGCCTCAGTGGGATCGCCGCTGATGGTCCATTGTCCATCTTGCTGGTGCAGCGAGGCATCGTTGCACAACAGAGCGGCGCGCGTGAGTTCAGTTAACACGGGGTGATCTGCTGCATTCACGCGCACCGCTTGCAGCAAGAATTCACCATGCGGCTCATAACCCACGCCGCTTACTTGAAACACTGCATCCCTCGTCACCAGCGACTGTACCGTCATCTCGTTACGCGTCAGAGTGCCGGTCTTATCCGAGCAAATACATGTCACGCTGCCCAGCGTCTCCACGGCGGGCAGTACGCGGATAATGGCACTGCGCCTCGCCATGCGCTGCACGCCGATCGCCAGCGTAATGGTGATGATGGCGGGCAGGCCTTCCGGGATGGCCGCCACCGCGAGGGCCACGGCGGCCATGAACATCTCTGCCGCAGGATAGTTGTGTAGGCCAACACCCACAAAAAAAGTCATCGCGGCAACAATCAAAATGACTACACTTAAGACTTTTCCGAGTCGCGTCATCTGCCGCAGCAAGGGCGTCTCGATGCGCTGCACCTCGGCAAGCAACTCGGAAATGCGCCCGATTTCAGTACTATCGCCGGTCGCCACCACCACCCCGCTGCCTTGGCCATACGCCACCAGCGTGCTTGAATAAACCATGCAACCGCGGTCGCCGAGTACCGCCTCCAGTGCGACGGGTTCAGCGTTTTTTTCCACAGGCATGGACTCGCCGGTGAGCGCGGCCTCCTCGATGCGCAAATTTTTTACCTGGAACAGCCGCACATCCGCCGGGACACGGTCTCCTGCCTGGAGAATGACGATGTCGCCGGGCACCAATTGTTCGGCGGGGAGCATGACCTGGTGTCCGTCGCGCAACACCACGGCCTTGAGCGACAGCATGTGACGGATGGCTTCAAGGGCTTTTTCCGCCTTGCCTTCTTGGATGAAGCCGATTACCGCGTTGATCAGCACCACACCCAAGATGACGCCGGTATCCACCCAATGCTGCAACACGGCCGTTACCGTAGCGGCTGCGAGCAGAACATAAATCAGGACATTATGAAATTGCAGCAGGAAACGCTGTAACGCACTGCGGCCCGCGCGCGGGCTAAGTTGATTGGAGCCGTATCGCTTGAGTCTCGCCCCCGCTTCCGCTGTGGAAAGCCCCGCCTCGTTCGACTCGAGATGATGGAGTACCTGGCGATAATCCACACTATGGAAAGGGATTGGCTGAAGCTTTTCCATGTCTTTAGCTTATCTCCTCAATCCCCGGATTTTTACCTAAAGACCCTCATCCGGCTGCCCTGCACTAATACGTCAGCGGGGTGCGCCGCGCGAATGCCGCGGCGGCCGGACAAAAACAGGGGTAACGCGTAGCAACGCGGCATGGGGTGCTCTCTTGCGAGTGGGCGGAATCGCGCGGCTTATGCCTGCAAGGTTTCGAAACACTCCGTTGCTGTGTTATAGCTCAGCAGTTCACTGCGGTCAATGTCGAAATACCAGCCGTGCAATTGCAGCACGCCCTGTTCCACACGTGCACGCACCCATGGGAAGGTCAGCAGGTTTTGCAGTGATACCTGTATGGCGGCTTGTTCACAAGCGTGTTGCCGGGCCGCAGAGGGAGCGTGCGGTAGTGTGCTCATTATTTTTTGCCTGGCGCCCTCCACAATCGTCATCCACGGGATAATAAAGCCGTCACGCTGCACGTTTATGCCGGACAGCAGCGCCTGGATGCCGCCGCACTGCGAGTGGCCCAATATCACGATGTGCTTCACCTCGAGACTGCACACCGCGAATTCCAGCGCGGCACTGGTGCCATGGTAGCCGCCACCGACCTCGCACGGCGGTACTAGATTAGCCACGTTGCGCACCACGAACAGATCGCCCGGATTGCAATCGGTAATGATGGCGGGATCGACACGCGCATCGCAACAGGCGACGATCATGATCTTGGGGGATTGCCCTTGCTGTATGAGTTGCTGGAAGAGACCGGGGTTTTTTCCGAAATAGCGGTCTTTAAAGCGCGCAAAACCCTCAATTAATTGCTTAATCTCGTCCATCAGTTTTGCCTTGTGATTTTAACGGGGCGTAGGGTGGGCACGTTGTTTGTGCCCACGTGCCAACCGTATCTGATTCCGCGTGGGCACTAACAGCGTGCCCACCCTACACGACACCCGGCTTTTTGGCGCTATCCTGTCCTGCTTTGTTCTCATCGAACACGCGACTGGCCAGAATATCTTCCGGTTCGAGGGTAACCAGGTCTTTTTTAGTGAGCTTGGCGCCAGGCCGTGCGAACAGGCGATTGGCCTGGCGCAGGCGCGCGCGGTCGAGGGCGTTGCGCACGCTGCGCGCATTGGCGAACTGCGGCATGGTCATGCGTTTGCTGATGTAGGCAAAGAAGGCCTTCTCGCCATCCGGGCTGAAGCGATATTGCTGCCCTTCCAGGATCAGATTGGCGATGGCGAGTAATTCCTCCGCACTGTAGTCCGGGAAATCCAGGTGATGCGCGATGCGCGATGACATGCCGGGATTGCTCTGGAAAAATTTATCCATGCGGTCTTTGTAGCCGGCCAGGATGACGACCAGATCGTCGCGCTGGTTTTCCATGACTTGCAGCAGGATTTCGATCGATTCGGCGCCGTAGTCGCGCTCGTTTTCCGGCTTGTAGAGGTAATAGGCTTCGTCTATGAACAGCACGCCGCCCATCGCCTTTTTCAATACTTCCTTGGTCTTGGGCGCGGTGTGGCCGATGTATTGGCCGACCAGATCATCGCGCGTCACGGCCACCAGATGACCTTGGCGTATGTAGCCGAGCCGATGGAGGATTTCGGCCATGCGCAGCGCCACGGTGGTCTTGCCGGTGCCGGGGTTGCCGGTGAACGACATGTGCAAGCTCGGTGCGCCGGCGGTAAGCCCCAAGCCTTTGCGCAGGCGATCCACCAGCAATAACGCAGCGATCTCGCGGATGCGCGTCTTGATGGGTTTCAAGCCGATCAGTTCGCGGTCGAGCTTGTCCAACACTTCTGTTACGTGCGAATCGCGAAACGCCGCTTCCAGGTCCACCGGGGTTTCGTCGGGGACGCTATATAAGGCCTTTTCCTGCGGAGCAGTGGATTCAGCGGCTGAAGAAGTGTCATTCATAATGGCTATGCTCCACGAGTAAAACCTAAAGCCAACTTGAAAGTGGTAATGCTCACAGCTAACAACCATGTGTTACTACAGAATGGGGACGAGCATTGCACTCGTCCCCTTCCTATTTCCTGACTACTTAGACGTGTAACGCTCGCCTTCCGATCTGTCCGTGGCATAGCTATGGATGGTGTAACGGATATTACGGCCTTCCGTTTCCTGACGCACCAGACCGAAGCCGGGCTCGTGCTTGGGACGGTTGACGATGTACGACATGGTCGGACTTTCCACGCCGCGCGTGCTGTCAAACGCCGTGACCCGTATATAGTGATTCGGGAAAGTCTTACGGCAATTGTTGATCTCCATCAAAATCCCGGCGGGATCTTTAAGGTCGAACATCGGATTGCCATACATTTCCCAATAGGTATTGCGCGGGTGAGGATCGTCGGTGTATTCAACGCCTATCGCCCAATTGTTGTTCAATGCGTACTTGAGCTGCGCGGTGATTTGCGCGTCGGTCAGGTCGGGCAGGAACGAGAACTGTCCCTGCGTGACCTTATTGCCTGGATTGGTCATCATAATCGCTTCTCCTTGATTTATTACTTTCAAAAATCCCCCCCTTTATAAAAGGGGGGCTAGGGGGGATTTAATTAAACACTGGCCGTGGTGGTCGGCACAAAGTCAGGGGTATCGGTGGAGTCGTAGTTGAAAGTGATGTCTTTCCACGTATCCAGCGCGGCCTTAAGCGGTGAACACCATTTGGCGGCCTCTTGCAGAATCTGCGGGCCTTCATTCCAGATATCACGTCCTTCGTTACGTGCCATCACCATGGCTTCGAGAGCGACACGGTTAGCAGTAGCACCGGCCTGAATACCTTGCGGGTGACCGATCGTACCGCCGCCGAATTGCAGCACCACATCGTCGCCTAGATACGTCAGCAACTGGTGCATCTGACCGGCATGAATACCACCGCTTGCTACCGGCATAACCTTGTTCAGCGAAGCCCAATCCTGTTCGAAGAACAAACCTTTTTCCAGGTTCATCGGGGTGTGCGTGTCGAGCAGCGTGTCATAGTAGCCACGGATCATGAGCGGATCGCCTTCCAGCTTACCGACCACCGTACCGGCATGGATGTGATCCACGCCCGCCATGCGCATCCACTTGCAAATCACGCGGAAGCTCATGCCGTGATTTTTCTGGCGCGAATAGGTCGAGTTGCCGGCGCGGTGCAAGTGCAGGATCATGTCGTTCTGGCGCGCCCAATGTGCCATGGATTGGATCGCGGTGTAACCGATCACCAAGTCAATCATGATGACGACCGAACCCAGTTGCTTAGCGAATTCCGCACGCTTGTACATTTCTTCCATGGTACCGGCGGTGACGTTGAGGTAGTGACCTTTAACCTCACCCGTGGCGGCAGATGCCTTGTTTACCGCATCCATGCAATACAGGAAACGGTCACGCCAGTGCATGAATGACTGCGAGTTGATGTTCTCGTCGTCTTTCATGAAATCCAGGCCGCCCTTCAGTCCTTCATACACCACGCGGCCATAGTTACGGCCAGACAATCCCAGTTTGGGCTTGGTGGTGGCGCCCAGCAACGGACGGCCAAACTTGTCCAGACGCTCACGCTCAACCACGACACCGGTAGCGGGACCTTGGAAGGTCTTCAGGTAGGCAACCGGAATGCGCATGTCTTCCAGGCGCAGTGCTTTCACCGCCTTGAAGCCGAACACGTTGCCGATGATCGAGGCCGTGAGGTTGGCGATGGAGCCGCCCTCGAACAGGTCAAGATCGTAGGCGATATAAGCAAAATATTGCGCTTCGTTTTTGGTGCCGGGGCCGGTGTTCGGCACCAAGTCCACGCGATAAGCCTTGGCGCGATACAGTTCGCACGCGGTCAGGCGGTCAGTCCATACCACCGTCCAGGTAGCGGTGGAGGATTCGCCGGCAACGGCAGCAGCGGCTTCCTCTGGATCTACACCTGCTTGCGGTGTAAGACGGAACATCGCCAATACGTCGGTTACTTTGATATCGTAATCCGGCTCCCAATACCCCATCTGTTTGTAGGGCAAAACGCCTGCTTTGTAGCGTTCCTTGCCTTCCTTCATTGTTCCGCCTGCCTCTGCTTTTGCCATAACAGCCTCCAGTTGATAATAAATTCGACCTGTCACCCTAGCAACGAATGCATTAAGGGACTTTGACGAGGGATTTCCCTAAAATTCCGGGGTTTAGCCCTGTATGTGCGCGTACTATGCACCCCCAGGATCATAAATGATATTCAATTATTTTGATTCTTACTATAAGATATAGCTTATGATTCGGCTGTGCTTGAGGTGACTTGATGAAAAATACCACCCTGCGTCAACTGCGCGTGTTCGAGGCCGTGGCGCGCCATCTTAGTTATACACGCGCCTCCGAGGAATTGTTCCTCACCCAGCCCGCCGTCTCCATGCAGATCAAGCAATTGGAAGGCAGCGTGGGCCTGCCGCTGTTTGAGCAGATCGGCAAACGCATCTACCTCACCGAGGCAGGCGGCGAACTGTATCACTACAGCCGCACTATTGCCCAGCAATTGGCCGAAGCCGAAACGGTACTCGAAGAACTAAAGGGTATCAAGCGCGGGCGCATCAATATCTCGGTGGCCAGCACCGCCAATTATTTCGCCCCGCAGTTACTCGCCATTTTCTCCAAGCGCTTTGAGACGGTGACGGTAAGCCTCGACGTAACCAACCGCGAGACCTTGGTACGCCAACTCGCCACCAACGAGAAGGATATGGTGATCATGGGGCTGCCGCCGCGCGGCACTGATCTGGTCGCCGAGGTGTTCATGGAAAATCCGCTGGTGGTGATCGCGCCGCCCAATCATCCGCTCACCCAGGAAAGCAAGATTCCGCTGGCACGGTTACAACAAGAGACCTTCCTGGTGCGCGAGCAGGGCTCGGGCACGCGTATCGCCATGGAGCGTTTTTTCACGCAGAAAAATATCCGCATCACCACCGGCATGGAAATGAATAGTAACGAGGCCATCAAGCAGGCCGTGCAGGCGGGTCTGGGGCTCGGCATTGTATCCATCCATACCGTGGCCTTGGAACTGGAGGTGAAGCGCCTGACCGTTTTAAATGTGGAATCGCTGCCGATTATGCGCCACTGGTATATCGTGCATCGGCAGGGCAAACGGCTCTCCCCTATCGCACAGGCCTTTAAGGACTTTATTCTGAGTGAGGCTGAGCAGTTGCTGATCAATAAGGCTCCGCTTCTCGGCTATACGCCACCCTAACTATGTTGGGGAACGAAACCCTAGTGCGGCTGTCATTTTATTTGGAGCAGCTTAAACGTATACAGCCAAGGAGAACAGCATCATGGATCGAAACGTATCGCTTGAGTCCACCCCGAAACAACGCCGCACCGATATGCAACCCCCGCATGAAACGCAGCGCTTAGAGGACTGTATCCGGCTATGCCTGGAATGCGCCAAGCTGTGCGAGCAATGCGCAGCTGAGTGCATACGCATGGATATGACGGGCATGGCAAGGTGCATAGAGATGTGCCTGGATTGCACGGATAGTTGTTTGCTCAGCGCGCGTTATATGAGCCGTAATTCATTCCTTCACCCGCGCGCCTGCAGCCTAAGCGCCGATGCCTGCCAGGTCTGCATGACCGAGTGCGAGCGCATGGCGAATGAGCATGAGGGCAGGGCGGCCGATATATTGAAACAATGCGCCGATGCCTGCCGCCGTTGCGGCGAACTGTGCCGGCAAATCGGTATGCTGCCGTCCTAGCACAGTACGTTGTAGTTAATGAACCTTAACGGCACGGCCCAAAATCCCCCTCGCTACGCTCCTTCTGCGCTGCGCTATCCCTGCTCCGCTGGAAGTCCAGGATAGGCTCCTCGGCAACTGCTCCCTGCATTGCTCTACCTCTTGCATCCATGCAGTCGTGCCTATCCGTTCGGCCCTTCGTGCCTCACCCCCTTTTACAAAGGGGGTGATTAAAGAGGCCGGCGCGCGTCCACCCTTTTGCAAAGGTGGTAATCAAAGG
>DATECT010000109.1:0-2739 GCA_035286765.1 Gammaproteobacteria bacterium | reverse complement strand
TCTGGTAGCGTGCGCTATGCGCACGACTAAATAAATAATCCGTGCGCACAGCGCACGCTACACTATTAGAGCCCTTCAACGGAACGGATAAGAATACTGAATTGATCGCCGTCTTTCTGTGCTTCCTCGATGCGTACCGGCAGATATTTGAGGCTGGATGCGCACCACAGGATGGTTTTTTTTCCATCCGCCTGGGGAACGCGTTCAACCTTTACGGTTTTTAGCGCACCCAGCGGGGTCTCCAGGGTTTCCTCCCCGGCTATCCTGAACTGATAAGTCTTGAACTTGTGTGTATCCACCATCGGGTAAGTAAGCTCGGTTTTTCCCTGCTGCAGGTCGTACATGAGCGCGAGCTGGTAGACCAGCTGATCGTAAGTGCCGGGTTCGATAGGTATCTCATCATCCGCGCCGGGGGCGGTGTTTTTGGCAATGCCCTTTTTCCAATCGAATACAAGATTGACGTGGCGTTCCTTTCTGCCGCCGGTTTTATCGTAACTATATTGCACCGGTTTTATTTTATTATTTTGATAAGTCCATAGGCTGCGTTCGTTTACCTGGTCTTTGACAAAGACCGCAACCAGCCCCGTGGAATGCATGGCGGATTCAAATAGAAATTTTCCATCGTTCGCTGCGCTGAGCGAGCGGCGCACATCACCCAAGATCATATTGCCCTTATACATCGTATAATGCGCAACGAAATTGCCGGGTTGCTGGGGATCTGCCGCCAAGGCCACCGTTGCGGTCAATAACCACAGCAACAAACTGATAAGTCGGCGCATACTATTTTCCTCCTATCCAATAGTTAAATCTGGCGTGTGGTGCCTTGCTTCCGCACTCACCGCAGTTAAGATACCCTGCAATAACGCGACGGGCGTGGGCGGGCAGCCGGGGACCGCGACATCGACCGGGATCACTGCGCTGACGCCGCCGCATACCGCATAACTGCTGCCGAAGATGCCGCCGTTACAACCGCAATCGCCTACGGCAACGACTAGCTTAGGTTCCGGCATGGCCTCGTAGGTGCGTCGTAGCGCGGTTTCCATGTGCCTGGAGACCGGTCCGGTAACCAGCAGTAAGTCGGCGTGGCGCGGGCTTGCGACAAAACGGATGCCGCTGCCTTCCAGATTATAATAAGGATTATTCAGGGCGTGAATTTCCAATTCGCAGCCGTTGCAGGACCCTGCGTCGACATGGCGTATGGCAAGTGCATGGCCGAAACAGGCGAGAATATCCTGCTGCAGGCGTTGTGCGCGCAGGCGCAAGGTGTCGTCGGCGCCGGGCGCGGGTTCGCTTTTAATACCGCAGCGTATGATTTGCTTGATGGTTTGATACATATTCTAAGGTGTAATGTGTGCCATTAGGCAACCGTTAGAGATCATGTCCGCTGTAGCTCAAGTTAAACGATTTATTAATCAATGGAAAGTCGGGCACGATATTGCCCATTACCGCGTGCTCCAATGCCGGCCAATTTTGCCAGGAAGGATCGTGCGCATGGGCGCGGTATATGCTTTGATCTTTGCCGGTGTGGAGCGCCAGCAGAATTTCGCCGCGCCAGCCTTCCACCCAGCCTATGCCCAGGCTGTCAGCCGGCGCAGGCTGCAATGGCGTGGCGATTTCGCTGCTGGGCAATTGTTCAAGCAGGGTGCGGCATAGGCGCAGCGATTCCAAGGCCTCTTCAAAGCGTACCGTGACGCGCGCAGCGACATCGCCATTACGATGGGTGGCCATGTGCACATCGAGTTGATCGTAAGGGGCATGGGGGAATTGCGTGCGCAAGTCCCACGCCTGTGCGCTGGCGCGGCCTGCCGGCCCGGTAAGACACAAGTGCGCGGCCAATTCAGGTGTAACGCGCCCGACGCTCAGGAAGCGGTCTTGCAGGCCGGCGTGTTCGTCATAAATATTTTTCAACAGCAGCACTTCTTTTTGCAGGACATCCATTTCCGCCATTAATTGCGCTATGCCCGGCGTGTCCAAATCCTGTGCGACGCCGCCCGGGATAATAACATCCATGAGATAGCGATGCCCGAATAGTATGGCGTTGCTGCGCAACAGGTCTTCCTTGAGGCGCGAAAATTGCGCCAATCCAAAGGCGAATCCCGCATCACTGCCGAGCGCGCCCAGATCGCCCAAGTGGTTCATGATGCGCTCGCGTTCCAGCAACAGCGCACGCAGCCAAAGCGCGCGTTGCGGTGCCGGCGTCCGGCTGACGCCTTCCGCCGCCATGGCATACGCCCAGGCGTAGGCCACGGTGCTATCGCCGCTGATACGCCCGGCCAGCCGCGCGCCCTGGGTAAGCGTCATGCCCTCGAACAGTTTTTCGATGCCCTTGTGTGTGTAGCCCAGGCGCTCTTCCAGGCGCAGCACTTCTTCGCCGACCACTTGAAAGCGGAAGTGGCCGGGTTCAATGATGCCGGCGTGTACCGGCCCGACCGGAATTTCATGCACGCCCTCGCCGCTGACCATGACAAACGGATAGTCGTCGCCTTGCGGCGAGGATAACGGATAAGTATTGGCGCTAAAATCTTTCCGCAAGGGATATTGGTTATCCGGCCAGGCATCATGACGCAGCCATTTGCGGTGATCCGCTGCCTCAATGATGTGCAGACCAAGCAGGTCGTGCAACGCGCGCTGCATGCGATTGGCGGCGGGGAAAATAGCGCTGATGTCCGGCATGCTGTGGTGCTGGGCGTCAAGCGGAGCGTGTACACAGACCAGGCCGGGTTGTAAGACAAGGGCAAG
>DATECT010000108.1:0-5662 GCA_035286765.1 Gammaproteobacteria bacterium | reverse complement strand
CGGCAAAACCGGTGATGCCGGAGACCAGCCGCGAGCAGGTGACAATTTGCGTGGCGTCAAGATCGACATTGCAGTTGAATACGTCACGGCGCGTGCGCACCGCCATCACGATCTCCTCCAAGGCGGCATTACCTGCACGTTCGCCCAAGCCGTTAATCGTACACTCCACTTGGCGCGCGCCGTTTAATACCGCGGAGAGCGAATTGGCGACGGCAAGCCCGAGGTCGTTATGACAGTGCACGGAGAATACCGCCTTGTCGGAATTCGGCACGCGCTCGCGCAGGGTGCGGATGGTTTCGCCGAATTGGTGCGGCATGCTGTAGCCCACCGTGTCGGGGATGTTCACCGTGCGCGCACCGGCGGCGATCACGGCCTCCAACACGCGGCAGAGAAAATCGATATCGGAACGCCCGGCGTCTTCCGGTGAAAATTCCACATCGTCGGTATATTGGCGTGCGCGTTTCACCGCTTTGACGGCCTGTTCAAGCACCTGCTCCGGTTCCATCTTGAGCTTCATCTTCATGTGTATCGGCGAGGTGGCGATGAAGGTGTGGATGCGTCCGGCCCTGGCCTTTTTTAAGGCCTCAGCGGCGCGGTCAATGTCTTTGTCGAGCGCCCTAGCCAAACCGCACACGGTGCTGTCTTTGATGGCATTCGCGACGGCTTGCACGGCCTCGAAATCACCTTGGCTGGCGATGGGGAAACCGGCCTCGATAACATCCACGCGCATGCGTTCCAAGGCCTTGGCAATGCGCACCTTTTCCTCGCGCGTCATGGAGGCGCCGGGGCTCTGCTCGCCATCGCGTAAGGTGGTGTCAAAGATGATTAATTTATCGTTGTTGGTCATGGTCTTGCTCCATTATGCTTTAATAAACCGCCAAAAGCGCTGAGTCCGAAGGCTATATTTAGCCGTAGTCAATGTAGGTTGGGGTGAGGTACGAAGCCCAACGCCAATGATGCAGAAATCGTTGGGCTTCATTTCATTCAGCCCAACCTACGAGCTTGGCGCTCTTGGCGCCTTGGCGGTAAGGATTGCGGTTATTTCGCGTATTTGCGTCCCCGCCGGGACAGGCTAGCGTGGTCTGCCCTAAGGCAGCAGTCGGAGGCTGACGGCGAGGGTAGGCGAAGGGGCACGCAAGACCAAGGGCTGGCCGGCACGGGGGCGGGCAGCGCTAAGTTGGGTATTCAAATGTTGGCTTGCGTATGTCATTGGGTTTGTTGCATTAATTCAAAGCTGATCTAACTATAAGCGGATTCCGCTTGAATTTCAAGGACTACGGTCGGCTAAGATCAGGTTTGGCTAGGCGGCTTAGGTGCGCCAGGGGCTGTGCCGTCGGCCATTTTGCGCTGCAGGCGCTTTTTGCGCAGTTGCACTAGGGTCAGGGTTGGGCCTGATAGGGCGTATAACAAAAACAAGGCGAATAGCACCTGCGGTGGATCGATGGAAATAAATACAAAAATGAGTACGATGACCAATAGAGTGACAAAGGGGATTTTGCCCTTAAGGTCAAGCTGCTTGAAGCTGTGGTAGCGTATGTTGCTGACCATCAACACGCCCGCCAGGATGGTTAGCAGGAAGGCCGGTATCATTACCGGTGTGCCCTGCAATCCATAGCTGGTGCCTACCCACACCATGCCTGCCACAATGGCGGCAGCGGCTGGGCTGGGTAGGCCCTGAAAGTAACGTTTATCGGCGCTGGTAAGCTGGGTGTTGAAGCGCGCCAGGCGCAGTGCGGCTGCCGCGGTGTAGACAAAGGCGGCGAGCCAACCTAATTTACCCATATTGGTGAGGCCCCACACATAGGCGACCAGCGCAGGGGCAAGGCCGAACGACACCATATCCGCCATACTGTCGTATTCGGCGCCGAAGTCGCTTTGGGTGTGGGTAAGGCGCGCCACGCGACCGTCCAGACTGTCCATGATCATGGCCACGAAGATGGCGACGGAGGCTGCCTCGAAGCGGCCGCCCATGGCTGCTACGATGGAATAGAAGCCTGCGAACAGGCCGGCGGTAGTAAATAGATTAGGGAGCAGGTAAATGCCACGGCGCCGTTTTAACGGCACAGTAACCTCTACCCGCTCCACATCGTCTTTACGGCGGTGATCCCTGTTATGCCGCATGACTTATTATCAAGTTAATTTTTAGCCTTATCGACTAACTTATTGGCCTTAATCCAGGGCATCATGCTGCGCAGTTTTTCCCCTACGATCTCGATTTGGTGCTGGCGGCCTAAGCGGCGTTTGGCCTTGAGGGTAGCGGCGCCGGCTTGATTCTCCAGGATGAATTCACGGGCAAATTCGCCGTTCTGGATCTCGCTCAAGATCTTCTTCATCTCGCGCTTGGTGTCTTCGGTGACGATGCGCGGGCCGCGCGTGAAGTCGCCGTACTCCGCCGTGTTGGAGATGGAATAGCGCATATTGGCGATGCCGCCCTCATACATGAGATCGACGATCAATTTGAGCTCGTGCAGACATTCAAAATAGGCCATCTCCGGGGCATAACCGGCCTCGACCAGGGTTTCAAACCCGGCTTGCACCAAGGCCGTTGCGCCGCCGCACAGCACGGCCTGCTCGCCGAACAGATCGGTCTCGGTCTCTTCGCGGAAATTGGTTTCAATAATGCCGGCGCGGCCGCCGCCGTTGGCGCAGGCATAGGACAGCGCGATGGCCTTGGCCTTACCGGAGGCGTCTTGGTGGATGGCGATGAGGCTCGGCACGCCGCCGCCTTGGGTGTAGGTGGAGCGCACCAGATGGCCGGGACCCTTGGGGGCAATCATGATCACGTCGAGATCGGCGCGCGGCTCGATCTGGCCGAAGTGGATATTAAAGCCATGCGCGAAGGCCAACGCGGCACCTTTCTTGATGTTAGGTTCGACGTTGTCGCGGTAGAGTTTGGCCTGGTGTTCATCGGGGGCGAGGATCATCACCACGTCGGCGCCCTTGACGGCCTGATCAACAGGCTGCACGGTCAGTCCGGCGTTTTTGGCCTTGGCCTCCGAGATGGAGCCGGCGCGCAAACCCACTACCACGTCGACGCCGGAATCTTTCAGATTGTTGGCGTGGGCATGGCCCTGCGAGCCGTAGCCGATAATGGCTACTTTCTTGCCTTTAATAATGGCTAAATCGCCGTCTTTGTCGTAATAAATATTCATGTTTTCCTCGTTAAATACAGTGGCGAGTGGCTAGTAGCTAGTAGCGAGGAAAAGCTTTTACTAGCCACTCGCCACTCGCTACTCGTCACTGCCGTTATCATACTTTTAAACTCTTTTCGCCGCGCGCCACGCCCGACACGCCGGAGCGCACCACCTCTAAAATCGGCTCTTTGCCGATGGCTTGAACGAAGGCATCGAGTTTTTCACCGGTGCCGGTCAACTCCAGGGTGTAAGTGGTGTCCGTGACATCGATAATATGGCCGCGGAAGATATCGGCCAGGCGTTTGATCTCGTCGCGTGCCTCGCCGTTGGCGCGCACCTTGATAAGCATCATCTCGCGCTCGATGTGCGGGCCTTCGGTTAAGTCGATGAGCTTGACCACGTCCACCAATTTATTCAACTGCTTGGTGATCTGCTCAATGGTCTCATCGGAGCCGCGCGTAACCAGCGTCATACGCGACAGCGAGGGATCTTCGGTCGGCGCCACGGTGAGCGACTCGATATTATAGCCGCGTGCCGAGAATAATCCCGCCACGCGCGACAAGGCGCCTGCCTCATTTTCCATGAGTATAGAGATAATATGGCGCATGGTCAGGCCAACTCTCGCACAGGCGACAGGTGCATTTCATGGTGGCCTTTGCCGGCCTCGATCATGGGATAGACGTTTTCCGTTTGATCGGTGATGAAATCCATGAATACCAAGCGGTCTTTTAGTTTTAACGCTTCTTTGAGAGCCGGTTCGACATCGGCGGGTTTCTCGATAAGCATGCCAACGTGCCCAAAGCTCTCCGCCAGCTTCACGAAGTCGGGCAGGGCGTCCATATAGGAATGCGAGTAGCGGCTCTTATAGAAGAATTCCTGCCACTGCCGCACCATGCCCATGTAGCGGTTATTCAAATTGATAATTTTAATGGGCAGGCCGTATTGCTTGCAGGTGGATAGCTCCTGTATGCACATGATGATACTGGCCTCGCCGGTGACACAGGCCACGGTGGATTTGGGGTGCGCTAACTGCACACCCATCGCCGCGGGCAGACCAAAACCCATGGTGCCCAAGCCGCCGGAGTTGATCCAACGGCGCGGCTTATCGAACTTGTAGAACTGCGCCGCCCACATTTGGTGCTGGCCCACATCGGAGGTGAGGAAGGCATCGCCCTTGGTCAGCTTGTACAAGGTTTCCAGCACAAACTGCGGTTTGATCAGCTTGCTCTTGCGGTCATAACGCAGACAATCACGCCCGCGCCACTCGTCGATCTGTTTCCACCAGGTTTTGAGCGCCGCCTGATCGGGCTGTTTTTTGCTGGCCTTGATCAGCTTGATCATCTCACGCAGCACGTTATCCACGGAGCCGACGATGGGCACGTCGACGCGGATGCTCTTGGAGATCGAGGCCGGGTCGATGTCGATATGAATCTTCTTGGAGTGGGGTGAGAACAAATCGGGTTTGCCGACCACGCGGTCGTCGAAGCGCGCGCCCACTGCGAGCAGCACGTCGCAATCGTGCATGGCCATATTAGCCTCATAGGTGCCGTGCATGCCGAGCATGCCGACGAATTGCTTGTCGGTGCCCGGGTAGGCGCCGAGGCCCATTAAGGTGTTGGTGATGGGGTAGCCCAGCAGCTTGGTAAACTCGACGAGCGACTTGGAGCCCTCGCCCAGGATCACGCCGCCGCCGCTGTAGATCATCGGGCGTTTAGCATTCAAAAGCAGTTCGACCGCTTTCTTGATTTGCATGGGGTGACCTTCCACCACCGGTTTGTAGGAGCGCATCGCCACCTTCTTAGGGTATGCATACACGGCCTTGTCAGCGGTGACGTCTTTGGGGACATCGACCACCACCGGCCCAGGGCGCCCGGTAGTCGCAATGTAAAAGGCCTTCTTGATGGTTTCGGCCAGGTCCTTCACGTCTTTCACCAGGAAGTTGTGCTTCACGCAGGGGCGTGTGATGCCGACCGAATCGACCTCTTGGAAGGCATCACTGCCGATGGCCCAGGTATGCACTTGGCCGGTAATGATCACCAGCGGGATGGAGTCCATATAAGCAGTGGCAATGCCGGTGACGGCATTGGTCGCGCCCGGGCCGGAGGTGACCAGCACCACGCCGGGTTTGCCGGTGGAGCGCGCGTAGCCGTCCGCCGCGTGCGCGGCGCCTTGCTCGTGGCGCACCAGGATGTGCTTCACATCCTCTTGTTTGTAGAGGGCATCGTAGATGTGTAGCACCGCTCCGCCCGGATAGCCAAATACATACTCGACGCCCTCATCCTTCAGACAGTGAATGAGTATCTCGGCACCGGTCAATTCCACGTTCATTACTCCCCGAAACCCCGTAAACACGAGGTGAAATAATCTAAAAATGTCAAACTACTAAGGATGACGGATTAGGTCAAGGGATGCAATGAAAAACGCTGATTTTGAGCTAAAATTTATGACTTTAGCGGGCTTAACCGGCCTATGGGCTTCGCGTTATAGTGGTCGAGGACTTTTAACGAAAAAGGAAACCACATGCCTTA
>DATECT010000107.1:0-4074 GCA_035286765.1 Gammaproteobacteria bacterium | reverse complement strand
TGGCATATCCAGTTGAACCGGGTAATAACCTGTCCGAGGGTCGAGAGGAACAGCAGACGGTCGTGGTCGTCCTCAAAGATAGCGTCCTGCCTATCCCCGCGCGCAGTGACGTGATAGAGCGCATCGGGAAATTCCAGGCGGAGGGGGCGGGACATGATGAAAAAAACTATAACAGGGAGCGTGCTACTTAACTAGACCTGACCCTATATTTTCAATCCTTGGGGCATTATCCCCTTATCTGGGTGTCCGTAAAACCGGGGGTAGCTCAACCTGACCCTATATTTTCAATCCGTCCGATAGGGGGACGACCGTGCATGGCCACTGCCGTTTTGACGGTGTCTTGCCTTTAGTTTTAGTTAAAACCTTATTACCGTTCTTAAAGTATATCTTCAGCCGTTTCTATAATGAACGGTTCAACGGTAGGCTGCTCGCTGAGACTTGCCTTTTGAGTTGACTGGATCTTTGTCTTTGCTTTTATAGCAGCTTTGTTTGAGCGTTTCAAAAAATTCAATGCCTGCTTAGCATCCTCCCCATCGACAACTTCTCTTTTTAAAACTTCATTTTGTAAGACAGATTTAAGGAAATCATCATCTACCTTAATGCTCGGGCTAATTCGCTTCAATTCACGCTTTAAGGACTGTAGCAAAGGAGTACTTTGCAAAATAGCAGCAATGGAAAATTTGCTCGTAGCTTGCCTTTCCTGAAAAAACGCTGTCATAGAGGACTGAGTAAATCCCTCTCGACTTAAATTGCCTAGGCATTGCATTAATTGGACATTCTTAGGGTTAGCCTGCAGCATATCTATTTCGAAGATAAGTGATTTATCAATGGGTTGGCTAAAGTGAACTTTATATACCTGCCACACTATCCCATTAGTGAGAACAATCCATTCAATGCCATGATTGGCGCCGTAATCGATGGCTTGCTTGACATGATTTTCCTTTAGCGAGACCCCAACTGCTTTGGCTTCAACGAGGAACCGAACGTCGTTTCCGACTTTAACAGCTAAATCGACAAAAGTGCCGCGAATAGTAAATTCTGTTGTGATTTCAGTGTATTTCTTATACCCCAACATATCAGACAGCATATCTCCGATTATTACGACTGTATCAGATTCACTAATGTCTCGATTCTGCGCATCGGCAAGGACAGACTGATATTTTTTAAGTTGCTGTGCAATGCGCTCGACTACTTTCTTTGATATTGCAGCCATATTCCCCCCTAGATGATTTACGGTGCTCCTAATTTATACAATAGATAAAGAAACTATGTCGATCATCCACCCGTCATCGACATAAAGCGTATCACTTGCGCGGGTTTTTCGTTGAATTCGTGGCGTTCGGGTTTGAGGGCGATGGCTTGGTAGATGGCCTGTTTTAAGTCGGCATCGCTGATGCCTGCGCGCAGCAGGGGGCGAAGTTCAAATTTGCTGTCTTGGCCCAGGCACATATAGAGGGTGCCGTCCACGCTCAAGCGCACGCGGTTGCAGGTGGCGCAGAAGTGTTGTGAGATGGGTGTGATGAAGCCGATGCGTAGCTTGGTGCCCGCTACTTGCACGTAGCGCGCGGGGCCGCCGCCGGGCATGACGCCGGGGACAAGGTGGTATTTTTCGGCTAAGCGTTTTTTAACATCCTGCAAATCGAGATAGTGATCACCGGCGGCACGTCCGGTGTTGCCCATCGGCATGGTTTCGATCAGGCGCAGGGTGAAGTCGTGCTCGATGCAGAATTCGACCATGGCCTCGATCTCGTCTTCGTTAACGCCCTTCATGGCGACCATGTTGATTTTGATGGGATGAAATCCGGCGGCCTTGGCGGCCATTAATCCGGCAATAACCTGGTCTAGTTGTCCGCCGCCGGTGATGTCGTGAAAGCGCTCGGCATTCAGGCTGTCGAGGCTGACATTGATGCGCGTGATGCCGGCTAGTCTTAGTGCTACGGCCTGTTTTTGCAGTTGCGTGGCATTGGTGCTGAGCGAGAGGTCTTCGATGCCGGGTAGCGCGGCCAGGCGTGCGGAGAGGTGCGGGATGTTTTTGCGCACCAAGGGTTCGCCGCCGGTGATGCGGATGCGGCTTACGCCCAGGGCGCCGAATACGCCGATGACGCGTTCTATCTCGTCAAAGGTGAGCCAGTGCGCAGGCTCTTCAAAACCCTTGAAGCCTTTGGGCAGACAATAAAAACAACGCAGGTCGCACTTGTCGGTGACCGACAGGCGTACATATTCGATGTTTCTCCCGAACGGGTCGATGAGTTGCGCTTTCATGCCATTCTCAAACTCGTGTATCGTTAATTCTTTTGCTGCAAGGCCAATTCATACAAGGCATTTTTCTTGCGACCGGTGATCTGGGCCGCCAGCGCGGCGGCCTGTTTAACGGGCAATTCCGCCATTAAGATGCGCAAGACCCGTTCAGCCTCGCTATCTTCTTCGCCCTGTTCGCTTAGCATACTCCCCCGCACTAAAATCACAAACTCGCCTTTTTGCTGATTTACGTCGCTGCGCAGCCAGGCACAGAGTGCGGACAAGCTGCCGTCGTGGATGGTTTCAAACAGTTTGGAAAGTTCGCGCGCGATCACTGCCGGGCGCTCTGCGCCGAACACCTGGGCCAGGTCGTCCAGGCACTCCAAAATCCGGTGCGGCGACTCGTAAAAAATCAGGGTGCGCGGCTCGTGTTGCAATTCCTCCAGCCGCGCCCGGCGTGCCGCGGCGCGGGCGGGCAGAAAGCCCTCAAAGACAAAGCGGTCTGACGGCAGCCCCGAGGCGGAGAGGGCGCTGGTCAAGGCGCAGGCGCCGGGAATGGGCACTACACGCAGGCCCGCGGCGCGCGCGGCCTGGACCAGGTGATAGCCCGGATCGCTGATCAGCGGCGTGCCCGCATCACTGATCAGCGCGATAGCGTCACCGGCCAGCAGGCGCTGCACGAGCGCGGCGCTGGCCTCGCGTTCGTTATGCTCGTGCAGCGCGAGGCACGGCGTTTTAATGCCGAAGTGTTGCAGCAGCTTGGCGCTATGACGGGTGTCTTCAGCGGCAATAAGCTGTACCTCGCTTAACACCTGGACGGCGCGTGGTGTCATGTCTTGCAGGTTACCGATGGGGGTGGCAACTATATATAATATCCCCTTACTATTTGACATCCCGCACCTCAACTTAGATACTGAAACCCTATGATACTGCTATCTTTATGCGGCGTTATCAGCCTATAACAGCGCTACCTATGATACACGGCTACGCGCTAATCTTGGCAAAGGCGAGTCTGCCATCAGCACGTTAATGAGCTTAACCCACGTTGCAAAAAGGATGACATGCGGCTAACCACCTCTTTATCACACTGGCTGCTCGGTGCGCTGTTGCTGTTGAGTCTGGCGGCGTGCGGCAGCTTTCCGGCGATTGGTTTACCATCCCAACAGCAGGCCGCTGCGCCACCGGCCGCCGCGCAGTTGCTGGGCAAGGCGCAGGAGGCGGAGGCGCGGGGGGACTTTGTCGGCGCCACGCAGGTCTATCTGCAATTGGTCGAGGCCAGCCGGGCGTCGGCACGGCAGGATTACCAGTTGAGTGCCGCCGCGGCGGCCTTGCGGGCGGGCAATATCAGTCAGGCTAGGGGTCTGGTGAATGCCGTCGAAAGCGGCGGGTTGGATGCTAAATTGTCTGCGCGCAGGCAATTGCTGGACGGCGAGATTGCCTTATCGGAGGGCAACCCGCAGCAGGCACTGGATGCGCTGGCCAAGGTAACCAACACTAATCTTACTCCTTCTGTGCAGGCCCAGGCCCATCTGCTGCGCGCCGAGGCCTTTAGCGTCATGGGCAATCAGCTCGAAAGCGCGCGCGAGCGCGTGCTGCTGGAGCCGCTGCTCACCGACCCGATCGCCGTGCGCGACAATCAAAATGCCATCGTGCAGGCCCTGTCCGGTTTGTCCGACCAGGTATTGCAGCAATTGGGCGCAACGCCACCCGATGTGTTAAGCGGCTGGATGGAGCTGGTGCTGATCGCCCGCACCACCCCAGACCCTGGCCAATACAATGAGCGCGTCATCGACTGGCGCCACCGCTACCGTCAACACCCGGCCACGCAAGACCTGG
>DATECT010000106.1:0-12015 GCA_035286765.1 Gammaproteobacteria bacterium | reverse complement strand
TGCCGCGGCACGGATCGCGTCTACGTCGACGCGCAGGAAGCCCCCGCTTGCCACACCGGCAATGGCCTGTTGCAAGGCCGCGGTGGTGACATGCTGGAAGCTGCCCTCAATGTGTACGGCCTTGAGCGGCAGGGTGTTCGGGTCGCGCAGCACTACGATGCCCCACGCCGTTAATCCGGCCAGTGCGAGGCAGAGCAGGGCGGTGGTCATACGCCACGCCGCGCTGCGCTGGCGCGCCGGTGATAAACGCCGCAAGGGGGGTTGCGGATAATAAGGCTCGGCACTGTCGCCAAGATCAGCCTCTGGGGGCGCCTCCTCCTCGGGATAGGCATAAAGCGGTTCGGCGCTATAGCCGGTGTCGGCATCGAATGCATCGTCTGCCGGATCAAACGCCTCGGCTGCCAGCACCGGTTCATCAAACTCATCGTCAATAGCCGTAGCCGCTGTGGCGTGATGGTGGGCGTAAGGGCGTGTGCTGTGGGTCTGCACTGTAGGCGTGTTGCCGGTGTGCCAGCGGCGCGCGCCCGGCTGCCGTGCACGCGCATCGTCCTCGCCTGCTTGGCAATCATCGATGACGAATTCATCCTCGTCCGGTAAGGCGATGGGCGTGTGTTCGATGTCATGATCATGGAGGCCGCGCAGTCTATACATGCTTGGCCTCCGCCATCGCCAGACTGCTCTCCAGCACGCGCCAGACTAAATCGTCGAACTCGATGCCGGCATGGCGCGCCGCCATCGGCACCAGGCTGTGGTCGGTCATGCCCGGCACGGTGTTGACCTCGATCAGCCAGGGCTGGCCTTGCGCGTCGCACATGAAGTCCACGCGTCCCCAGCCGCTGCAACCCACGGTTTCGAAGGCGCGCAGGGCTAATTCCTGAAAGCGTTTTTCCTGTTGCGGTTCCAAGCCCGACGGGCAGTAATAGCGTGTCGAGTCGGCCAGATATTTGGCCTCGTAATCGTAGAAGGCGCGCGGTGTTTCCAAACGGATCAGCGGCAGGGCCTGATCGCCCAACAACGAGGCGGTGTATTCCGCGCCGATGATGCAGCGTTCGGCGATGACGCAGGAGTCAAATTTGGCCGCGGTCTGCCACGCGGCGGGTAATTGCGCGGTCTCGGTGACCTTGCTGATGCCGATGCTGGAACCTTCCAGCGCGGGTTTCACCATCAGCGGCAGGCCCAGGGTTTTTACCGCTGCGGCAAAATCACTGTCGGCATCCAACAAAACAAATTCTGGAGTGGGCAGGCCCGCGCCCAGCCACACGCGTTTGGTGCGCAGCTTGTCCATGCCCAGCGCCGAACCGAGGATGCGGCTGCCGGTGTAGGGCAAGCCGAGCAGCTCCAGCGCGCCTTGCAACACGCCATCTTCGCCGCCGCGCCCGTGCAGGACAATGAACGCGCGGTCGTAATGACCGGCTGCCAATGCTTGCAATATGTCTTTACCGGCGTCAATCGCATACGCGTCCACGCCCTTGCGGCGCAGCGCGTCGAACACCGCCTTGCCGCTCTTGAGCGAGACCTCGCGCTCGGCGGAGAGCCCGCCGTAGAGCACGGCAACCTTGCCGAAGTCTTGGGCGCGGATCATGGGCTCTCTCCCACGATGCGCACTTCCGGTATCAAGCGCACGCCGTGTTTCAATTCGACGGCCTCGATGATTTTTACGATCAAGGCCTCGATGTCCGCCGCCGTGGCTGCGCCGGTGTTGATAATAAAATTGGCATGTTTTTCCGATACGCACGCACCACCGATGCAGATACCTTTTAGTCCGGCGCTCTCGATCAGGTGCGCGGCAAAGTTGCCGGGCGGGTTGCGGAATACCGAGCCTGCATTCGGTTGATTAGTCGGCTGGGTGAGATTGCGCCGCTCCAGCAGTTGGCGAATGCGCGCCTTGCCGGCGCCGCTATCGCCGGGCTCGAAGTGCAAGTGTGCCGCCACGAACCATTCCTGACCGGCATTGCTGTGCAGGCCGGTCACACTGCGATAGGCAATTTGATATTCCTGCGGTGTGCGTAGATGGCGTTGGCCGCACCGGTCCAGTGTTTCGACTTTTGCTACCAGCTCCCAGGTCTCGCCGCCGAAGGCACCGGCGTTCATGGCCAAGGCGCCGCCCATGGTGCCGGGGATGCCGGCGAGAAATTCGCCGCCGCCCAAGGAGGCCTGTGCGGCGAAGCGTGCCACCTTGGCGCAGGGCACACCCGCCTCGGCGCGCACGGTATAGGGATCGAGTTGTACTAATTTATTCAGCACGCCGCTGGTGGCGATCACCGTGCCGCGCAGGCCGCCGTCGCGCACCAATAGGTTGCTGCCGAGGCCCAGCCAGAATACCGGCTCGGCAGGCGCGAGTTGGCGCAAGAACGCAGCAAGGTCGTCGATATCGGCGGGCTGATAAAAATGCTGCGCAGGGCCGCCCACGCGCCAGGTGGTGTGGCCCGCCAAGGGTTCATTTTCGCGCAATGTGCCGCGCAAACCTTTTAGCGGGAACTGGGTCATGGGCGGGCTTTCATGCACGGCGTTCATTTCTTGCGCGCCCCCAAATCATGTACCTTGCCGCTGGCGCCGGGGCGCGCCAATTGTTGCGGCAGCGCGGCGGCGGCCGCGCCGATGTCGCCCGCGCCCAGGGTGAGCAGAATATCGCCGTCGCGCAGCACGCCGGGCAGGGTGGCGGCGAGATCGGCGGCACTGGGCACATACACCGGATCGGTCTTGCCGCGCGTGCGAATGGCGCGGCATAGGGTGCGGCTATCGGCTCCCGCGATCGCTGCCTCGCCCGCCGCATACACCTCGATCAGCAGTAACACATCCACCTCGGCCAGTACTTGCGCGAAGTCTTCAAATAAATCGCGCGTGCGCGTGTAGCGATGCGGTTGGAAGGCGACGACCAAGCGCCGCTTCGGCCAGCCGTCGCGGATTGCTTGTAGTGTGGCACTGACCTCGCGCGGGTGATGGCCATAGTCATCGATCAATAACACCGTGCCGTTTTGGGTAATGATGTCGCCGTATATTTGCATGCGCCGCGCAATACCCTGGAAGCCCGCCAGACCTTTCTGGATGGCCTCGTCGCTGACGCCGACCTGATGCGCCACCGCAACGGCGGCGAGCGCGTTGAGCACATTGTGCTGGCCGGGCAGGTTCACGGTGACATCCAGCCAGGCAGGGACAGCGGGGCGCGAAATTTGGAAGTGTGTGCGCGTCTTGTCCTGCGAGATGTGCTGGGCGCGAAAATCGGCATCGGCGGACAGGCCGTAGGTCAACACCGGGCGCGTGAACTGCGGCAGCAGTTCGCGCACCACGGGATCGTCCACGCACACCACCGCCAGGCCGTAAAACGGCAGGTGATGGATGAATTCAATGAAGGCCGCTTTCAGGCGGTTGAAATCGCCGCCGTAGGTATCCATGTGGTCGGCGTCGATATTGGTGATCACCGCCAGTATCGGCTGCAAATATAAAAACGAGGCATCGCTCTCATCGGCTTCGGCCACTAAATATTGACTGGCCCCCAGGCGCGCATGCGTGCCCGCGCTGTTCAAGCGCCCGCCGATGACAAAGGTAGGATCGAGCCCGCCTTCTGCGAGCAGGCTGGCGGTGAGGCTGGTGGTGGTGGTCTTGCCGTGCGTGCCCGCCACCGCGATGCCGTGCCGGAAGCGCATCAGTTCCGCGAGCATTTCGGCGCGCGGCACGATGGGGATGCGCCGCGCGCGCGCCGCCGCGACCTCCGGATTATCCTGCTGCACCGCCGTGGACACCACCACAACATCGGCCTGTTCGATCTGCTGCGCCGCATGGCCGATAAATATCTGCGTGCCCAATTCTTTTAAGCGGCGTGTCATGGCATTTTCATGCACATCAGAGCCGCTGATTTGATAGCCGAGATTCAATAACACCTCGGCAATACCGCCCATGCCCGCGCCGCCGATGCCGACGAAGTGCACGCGCTTGATGCGGCCCATGCCGAGCGGACTATGGCGGGTGGCCAGCGGGTCAGACATGGGCCGCCTCCAAACATAGCGCCGCCACGGTGGCGGCGGCCTGCGGTTGCGCGCATCGTCGTGCGGCGCGCGCCATATCCAATAAGCGTGTGCGCGTTTGATGCAGTTCCCTGAGTACATCACTGAGATACGCAGGCGTCAGCGCTGTTTGCGCGATCACCAGTGCGGCGCCTGCATCGGCCAGATAGCGCGCGTTATGGGTTTGATGATCATCCACCGCGTGTGGATACGGCACCAGCAGCGCGCCCACACCGGCGCAGGCCAGCTCGGCTATCGTCAAGGCACCGGCGCGGCACAGTACCAGATCGGCCCAGCCATAGGCCTCGGCCATGTCGCTGATGAACGGCACCACGCGTGCGCGTACTCCGGCCTGCTGATAATGTTGCAGTGCTGCATCAATATTGCGCGCACCGGCCTGATGCCATATCTCAATGTCTGTGCCGAGTGCCTGCACGGCCTTGGGCACGACCTCATTCAGCGCCTGCGCGCCCAGGCTGCCGCCCAGCACCAGCAGGCGCAACGGCCCGCTGCGCGCGCGCATACGCTCGTCGGGCGCGGGCAGCGCGGCGATCTCCGCGCGCACCGGGTTGCCGGTGTGTATGGGCTTATGTTTCGCAGGCAAGCTACCGGGAAAGGCCTCTAATACTTTATTAGCGATGGGTGCGAGTAGACGATTGGTCAAACCGGCGATGGCATTCTGTTCGTGGATGAGCAGCGGCTTATCCAGCAGCCAGGCACTGAAACCGCCCGGACCGGTAACAAAGCCGCCCATGCCCAACACCGCGTTAGGGCGCAACTGCATCAGCAATTTGAGCGACTGCAAAAAGGCCACGAATAATTTGGAGGGGGCCAGCACCCAACTCAAGGCGCCCTTGCCGCGCAGGCCGCTGATCGAGATAAACGACATCGCAAAACCGGCGCGCGCGACGATAGTGGCCTCCAGGCCCTTGCGCGTGCCCAGCCAGAGTACTTCAACACCGTGACGTTTTAATTCCTCGGCCACGGCGAGGGCCGGGAAGACGTGTCCGCCGGTGCCGCCAGCCATGATTAATATCCTCATCGCTTGGCACCTATACGGGTAGCCATCCCTGGCGCGACTTCAGTTGCTTGTTCAAGCCCCAGCCCGTACTTCGTGTACGGGCGCTCGACGCCTTCGGCGTCTCGCCCACCGGCCATGATGAGTATGCGCGTGCTCATGCGTGCGACCTCACTCTATGCAGAGTAAAGCGCAAGTGATTTGTCTCAGTACCGGCGGCACGCCCGGCTGCGCGGGTGGCGCTTCTGCTATTGGTCACTTCATAATTAACGCGCATGAGTAATGCAATGGCGATGCAGCTCGCAACGATGCTGCTGCCGCCGTAACTCATCAACGGCAAGGTCAGACCTTTGGTAGGCAGCACGCCCATGTTGACGCCGATGTTGATAAAAGCCTGTAGCGCAATCCACATACCCAGGCCATAGGCGAGCATGGCGGCAAAGCGATTGCCGGCCTGCTCCGCGACGCGGCCAATGCTAAAGGCGCGCCAGATTAATAATGCAAACAAGGCGATTACCGTAACAGCGCCGAACAGGCCCAGTTCCTCGGCGAGTACCGCAAACAGGAAATCGGTGTGTGCCTCGGGCAGATAGAAGAGTTTTTGGATACTGCCACCCAGCCCCACGCCGAACCATTCGCCGCGGCCAAAGGCAATCAAGGCCTGGGTCAATTGGAAACCGCTGTTGAACGGGTCTGCCCAGGGATTTAAAAAAGTGCTGAGGCGCTGTAAGCGGTAGGGTGACGACAAGGCCAACACGGCCATGGCTACGCTGGCAAATGCAATTAGCATACCGAATTGCCAGAGCCGTACCCCGCCCAAAAACATCATGCCCAGGGTCGTGGTGAGAATGACCACCGTGGCGCCGAAATCAGGTTCCATCAACAGCAATAAAGCGATGACCGCGAGGATGCCCATCGGTTTGAAAAAAGCGTGCGCCGAGCTACTAACCGCTTCGCCACGGCGCACTAAGTACCCCGCTAAGTACACCACTACAAACAGTTTGATTAACTCCGAGGGCTGCAAGTTAATCGGCCCGAAGCCGAGCCAGCGTATACTGCCGTTGACCTGTTTGCCGATGCCTGGGATCAGCACCAGCACCAGCAGTGTCATGCCAAAAATAAGCAATAACGGCCCTAATTTTTCCCAATAGACCAGGCGTATGCGTAACACGGCCGCGCCGAGCAATAGGCCTACGCCGACGTAAGCGGTCTGGCGCAGCAGAAAATAGAAGGGCTGATTCAGCTCGCGTTCAGCGATGGTGATAGATGCCGAACTTACCATCACCAGCCCCAAGGCCAGCAGCGCCAAGGCGGCGCCGGGCAGCCAGTAGTCGGGCCGGGGCAGGTGTGTCTTGCGTAGTGCATGGCGCAGGGCGTGACGGCTCATGTGCCTTGCCCCTGGGCAGAGTCGATATACTGCTGCACCGCCGCGGTGAATACCTGGCCCCGTTCCTCGTAGCCGCTATACATATCGAAGCTCGCGCAGGCTGGCGACAGCAACACCTTATCGCCGGGTCGTGCCAGGCGGCCCGCCAAGTGCACCGCATCGTGCATATCGGTGGCGCGCACAATAGGCACGGCCTTATTTAATGCCTGTTCAATGATGGGCGCGTCGCGGCCCAGCAACACCACGGCACGCGCATGCGCGGCCACGGCCGGGCGCAGCGCGGAAAAATCCGCGCCCTTGCCGTCGCCGCCCGCAATTAAAATGATGGCGCCCGTCGGGTTAGTTTGTGCGAGACCTTGCAACGCCGCGAGCGTGGCGCCGACATTGGTGCCCTTGGAATCGTTGTACCACTCCACGCCGCCATGCTCGCCCACCCACTGGCTGCGGTGCGGCAGGCCGGGGAATTCGCGCAGAGTGGCAAGCATGTCGGTCATGGGCAATTGCATGACCTGACCGAGCGCCAGCGCGGCCAGGGCATTGGCGATATTGTGGCTGCCCTTGATGCGCAATTCGCGCGCGGGTAATAAGGCCTGGGTGCCGTGTGCGAGCCAAGGCTCGCCCTGCACCATGCGCACGCCAAAATCGCCGCCCTGCGGTTCAGCTAGCGTGAAGCGTACGATGGTGCGCGCGGGGTTTGCCATGGCGCGCACCAGTGCGTCGTCGGCATTGATAACCATCACGCCGTCGCCGCGGTAGGCGCGCTGCTTGGCCGCGGTGTATTCGGCGACATCGGCGTAGCGATCCATGTGATCGGGGGTGACGTTCAACACCACGGCGGCGGCAGCGTTGAGCGAATGCGTAGTCTCCAGTTGGAAACTGGATAGCTCCAGCACGTAAAGATCGGGCTGCTGTTCATGTAGTAAATCCAAGGCAGGTGTGCCGAGATTGCCGCCGACGCGGGTGCTCCGCCCGGCGCGCTGCGCCATGGCGCCGAGCAGGGTGGTGACGGTGCTCTTGCCGTTGGAGCCGGTGATCGCCACCACCGGCGCGCGTGCTTCGTGTGCGAATAATTCAATATCGCCGATCACCGGCACGCCACGCGCGGCGGCGGCGCTGATCACCGGGTCGCGCACCGACACGCCGGGGCTGACCACCACTTGTTCGGCATGGTTGAGCAGTTCGGCGCTAAAACCGTTCAGGAACACCGCGACGTCCGGCAACTCTTGTTGCAGTTGCGCCAGCCCAGGCGGCGCGGCGCGCGTGTCGGTGACCGCGACGGGGATGTGACGCGCCGCCAAGAAGCGCGCACACGACAGCCCGGTCTTGCCGAGGCCGACAATCACCGTGCGCGGAGAGTGTTTCATAACGGCAGCCATCGATTTATTCTTATTATCCTCATCTCAGGTTAACGCAACTTCAAAGTTGCCAGACCGATCAAAACCAGAATTACCGTGATGATCCAGAAGCGCACGATCACGCGCGGCTCCGGCCAGCCCTTGAGTTCAAAATGATGATGCAGCGGCGCCATGCGAAAGATGCGCTTGCCAGTGAGCTTGAACGAGGCCACTTGCAGGATCACCGACACGGTCTCGATGACGAACACCCCGCCCATGATCAGCAGTACCAGTTCCTGGCGCACGATCACCGCGATAATGCCCAGCGCCGCGCCCAAGCTCAGCGCGCCGACGTCGCCCATGAATACCTGTGCCGGGTAGGTGTTGAACCACAAAAATCCCAGCCCCGCGCCCACCATCGCGCCGCACAGCACGGCTAACTCGCTGGCACCGGGCACATAGGGGATCGCCAGGTAATGGGCGAAGCGCGCGTTACCCGCGACGTAGGCAAAGATCGAAAAGGCCCCGGCCACCATCACGGTGGGCAGAATGGCCAGTCCGTCGAGGCCGTCGGTGAGGTTGACGGCGTTGCTGGTGCCGACGATCACCGCGTAGGCGACCACCACGAAAAACACCCCCAGTTCGATGGAGACGTGCTTGAAAAACGGCACGATCAATTGCGTTTCGGCGGGCAGGTCTGCGGTGGAAAACAGGAACACGGCGGCAATCAGCCCGGCCAGCGATTGGAGAAAATACTTAGAGCGCGCACTCAACCCTTTGGAGTTGCGCTGCACGATTTTTTTATAATCGTCCACCCAGCCGATGATGCCGAACATCGCGGTCACCGTCAGTACCACCCAAACATGACGGTTATCCAGATTGCCCCATAGCAGCGTGCTGGCTGCGATGGATACCAGGATCAGCGCGCCGCCCATGGTGGGTGTGCCGCTCTTGATGAGGTGGGTCTGCGGGCCGTCGCTACGCACCTGCTGGCCGATCTGATGAAAGCTCAGACGACGGATTATGTACGGACCGAGTAATAATGAAATCGCCAGCGCGGTGAGCGCGCCAAGGATCGCGCGCAAAGAGATGTACTGAAACACACCGAAAAACCGGTAGCTCTTTTCCAGATATTCAAAAAGCCACAGCAGCATACTAATGTCCTCCCACGGCAGTCGTCGTTGGCGCCAGCGCCGCCACAATGTGTTCCATGTGCGCGGCGCGCGAGCCCTTAACCAAAATGGTCGGACTAGCGGTGTCTATCTCACCGAGAGCAGTCTGCAATGCGGTGATGAGTTGGTCTTGACTGCCAAAGTGTTGGGCGCCGCCGCCGAAGGTATCTACCGCGCCTTGGCTGAGCTTGCCCACGGCGAACACCCGCTCGACCTGCGCGGCCCGGGCTTGTGTGCCGACCTGCTCGTGCAAGACGGCGCTGTCCGGTCCCAGCTCGCCCATGTCGCCGAGCACCAGCCAGCGCGGGCTGGGATAATTGGCCAGCACCTGCAGGGCCGCCTGCACGGAGGCCGGGTTGGCATTGTAGGTGTCGTCGATGATGCGCGTGCCATGCAGCCCCGCCTTGCTTTGCAGACGCCCCGTTACCGGCTGCATGGCCTCCAGTCCGCTCTTTATCTGGGTCAGCGTGGCCCCCGCCGCCAAGGCCGCAGCGCTCGCCGCCAGGGCGTTCATGACGTTATGCTTGCCTATGAGGTGCAGCGCGACATCGATCTTGCCCTGCGGGGTGTGCAGGTGCAGCGCGCTGCCCGTGGCGTTAGGCGTCCAGCGCGCGCTGACATCGGCCTGGGTCTCCAGGCCAAAGTGCAGGCAGTGGCGGTTACCGATGGCCTTATCCCAGGTGGTGGCGAAGCGGTCATCGCTGTTGATGATGGCAGTACCGTGCTCAGCCAGGCCTTGGAAGATCTCACCCTTGGCGTGCGCCACGCCCTCCAGGCTGCCAAAACCCTCCAGGTGCGCCGGACCGACGTTGGTTATAACGGCGACATTGGGGCGGGTGATCTTGGTCAAATAAGCAATCTCACCGGCATGGTTGGCGCCCATCTCAATGACCGCGAAGCGGTGCTCGGCCTGTAGCCCTAATAAGGTAAGCGGCAGGCCGATGTCGTTATTCAGATTGCCTTGCGTGACCAGCACCGGCCCGCTTTGATTAAAGATCGCGGCGATCATTTCCTTCACGGTGGTCTTGCCGTTGCTGCCGGTGACCGCCACCACGGGCAGAGTGAAGCGCTGCCGCCAGGCGCTGGCAAGCTGGCCGAGCGCCAGCCGTGTGTCGTCCACGCACAGGCTCGGCAAGCTGGCGGCGACGGGTTTGCTCAACAGCGCCGCCGCCGCCCCTTGCGCCTGCGCCTGCGCGATAAAATCGTGCGCATCGAAGTGCGGGCCATGTAGGGCGATGAATAAATTATTGGCTTGCAGCTTGCGCGTGTCGGTACTCACACCGTGGAACTCCACGTCGGCGCCCTGGTAGCTGGTATTCAGTAAGCGCGCAGTTTCGGATAAGCGCATGGCGATCATTGCCCCGCCTTATTCAGCAATTCGTAGACCTGTTGGCGGTCGCTGAAGGGCAGCCGTTGATCGCCGACCTGCTGATATTCCTCGTGGCCTTTGCCGGCGATTAATACGATGTCGCCGGGGCGCGCGTAGGTGATGGCGAAGGCGATGGCCTGGGCGCGCACGCGCTGAATGTACACGCCATCGGGATTGGTCATGCCGGACAGGATATCGGTGATGATGGCCAGCGGGTCTTCATGGCGCGGATTGTCGTCGGTTACCACCACGTAGTCGGCGAATTCCTCCGCCGCCGCGCCCATCAGCGGGCGCTTGCCGCGGTCGCGCTCGCCGCCGCAGCCGAACACGCACCACAGCCGCGCGCCGCACGCCAAATGCTCGCGCAAGGCATACAACACCTGCTCCAAGGCGTCTGGGGTATGGGCGTAATCCACCACCACCAAGGGCTGACCGGCGCCACCGAAACACTCCATGCGCCCCGGCAAGGTGCGGCTACGCGCGATGCGCTCCAAGGCCTCGGCGAACGGGATTTCGAGTAGCAGTAACACGGCCAAGGCGGCCAGCAGATTGCTGGCATTAAAGCGTCCCAGCAATGAACTATGCAGGTGGCCATCCCCCCAGGGTGTGTTGACATCCAACTCCACGCCGCCGGCGCTCAATTGCAGGTTGCTGCCGCGCACCGCCGGTACGCTGCCGAGTGCCGCAGCGGTAAACCCGTAGCTCAAGGCCTGCACACCTGCGGGTAGTGCCGCCAGCAATTCGCGCCCGTAACTGTCGTCGGCGTTGATCACGGCATACCGCAGGCCGGGGCTTAACAATAAGTGGCGCTTGGCCTCGGCATAGGCCTCCATAGTGCCGTGGTAATCCAGGTGGTCGCGGCTGAGATTGGTGAATACGGCAAGGTTGAACTGAACACCGCTTACCCGCCCCTGCTCCAGTCCATGCGAGGAGGCCTCCATCACCACCTGGCGCACGCCACGCTGGCGCAGATCGTTCAAGGTGGCGTGCAGGGTAACGGCGTCGGGTGTGGTGTGCGTGCCGGGCCGCAAATTGCCGTAGACACCGCTGCCGAGGGTGCCGATGAGGCCGCAATTCGGACTCAGTGCCTGCGCAATAAAATGGCTGACCGAGGTCTTGCCGTTGGTGCCGGTGATGCCGGTCACGCATAGGGCTTGTGACGGGTGTTGGTAAAAGCGGTCGGCGATAACGCCCACCTTTTGCCGCAAGCCTTCGATGCCGAACATGGGTACTGCCGGACCGGTACACGCTGCGGGGCTACCTGGAAATAGCGGATCGGCCTCCCAGACCACCGCCACCGCGCCGGCCTGGATGGCGGCCTCGATAAAATTCTGACCGTGTGCATGGCTGCCCGGGCAGGCCAGGAATAAATCACCCGGCTGGGTGGTACGGCTGTCTATGGACAGGCCGCCGATATCGCGTTCGCAGGCGGCCTCGACCACGGCCAGGCCGGCCAGCAACTCGCTTAACTTGTGTCCTGACGGGATATCGGAGCGGTAGTCGGAGGCGGTCATCATTGCGCATCTCCTTGCAGGGTTTGCCGGATGCTGTTTGCGGCAATCGCTGCGGGTACTGAATCAGGTTGCGGGTGCCGGGTGTGAACAATCTCCAGTGCTTGCGGCGGGGCGGCAGAGGAAACAGGGTTCGAATCGGGTTCATGGTGCGCCTGCACGATCGATGCAGGGGCGGCCACGTCATCGGGCGCCACATCGAGCAGGCGCAGAGCGCCCGCCA
>DATECT010000105.1:0-3113 GCA_035286765.1 Gammaproteobacteria bacterium | reverse complement strand
TCGCTGGAGAATTCGCGTTTGTGGAGGGCGGTGGATAATTCAGAGAGTGTTTTAGTGTGCATGGTAAGCTCAGATAAAAGATACAAGGTACAAGATACAAGTAAAGGCGCCAGCGTTACCGAACCTTGTATCTTGTACCTTTTCTCTTGTATCTGCTGTTATTCAATTACTTTAGGCACCAAATACAGCCCCGCCGCCACCTGGGGCGCGATGGCCTGGAATTGCGCGCGTCCGTCACACTCGGTAATTTCGTCCGGGCGCAGGCGCGCGGCCATATCCAGCGGGTGGGCCATGGGGGTCACCCCCGTGGTATCGACAGCCTGCATTTGCTCGACCAAGCCAATAATGTTGGATAGGTTGCGTGCGTATTCGGGGATATCGTCCGGGCTGATCGACAGCCGGGCCAGATGGGCGATCTTCTCCACTTCCGCGGGAAGCAAGGACATAACAATGGCTCCAAAGGTGATTTCAGTCGTAAATGTGACGTAAAGCGCAAAAAATAGGTGCTAGGGTGACATTTTAAGACACTTTCTTATGTTTACCCTGCTTTCCCCTGAAAAATAAAATAAAAACTTACCGCTCAGGCCGCTTGCCCCGGGGCGCTTGCATTGATACAGTGTGTTTCTTTATTTTACAGGATAATCGTGTGTGATGTTCGGACGTTTCCGGGGGCTGTTTTCCAACGATCTCTCCATTGACCTGGGTACCGCCAATACGCTGATCTATGTGCGCGGCCAGGGCATTGTTCTCAACGAACCATCGGTGGTTGCCATTCGCGTGGAGCGCGGGCCAGGCGGCCCCAAGACCATCGCGGCGGTAGGGCTGGAGGCCAAGCGCATGCTAGGCCGCACGCCCGGCAACATCAGCGCCATCCGCCCGTTGAAAGACGGCGTGATCGCCGATTTTACCGTGACCGAGAAGATGCTGCAGCACTTTATCCATAAGGTGCACAAGAATAAATTCTTCCGCCCCAGCCCGCGCGTGCTGGTGAGCGTGCCGTGCGGCTCCACCCAGGTGGAGCGCCGCGCCATCAAGGAATCGGCGGCAGGCGCCGGGGCACGCGAGGTGTATCTGATCGAAGAACCCATGGCGGCGGCCATCGGCGCAGGCATGCCGATCGATGAAGCCAGCGGCTCCATGGTGCTGGATATCGGCGGCGGCACCTCCGAGGTGGCGGTCATCTCGCTCTCCGGGGTGGTCTATTCGGCTTCGGTGCGCATCGGCGGCGACCGCTTCGACGAGGCCATCGTCAATTACGTGCGCCGTAACTACGGCAGCCTGATCGGTGAATCGACCGCTGAGCGCATCAAACACGAGATCGGCTCGGCCTTCCCCGGTAACGAGGTGCGCGAGATCGAGGTGTGGGGGCGCAATCAAGCGGAAGGCGTGCCGCGCAGCTTCACCCTGAATAGCAATGAGATATTAGAGGCCCTGCAGGAACCGCTGTCCGGCATCGTCAGCGCCGTGCGCACCGCCTTGGAGCAGACGCCGCCCGAATTGGGCGCCGATGTGGCCGAGCGCGGCATGGTGCTCACCGGCGGTGGCGCATTATTGCGCGACCTGGATAAGCTGCTGATGGAAGAAACCGGTATCCCGGTGGTGATCGCCGATGATCCTCTGACCTGCGTGGCGCGCGGCGGCGGCATGGCGCTGGAGATGATCGATCAGCACGGGCGCGATGTGTTGGTATTGGAATAATGAAGTGCCGCAGTAAATCCGAACAGGCCAGGAAGTGATCTCCCCGCGCCTGGCTTGGATTACCTTCTCTTCTTCGCTCCTTACAGTCTCATTCGCTCTTCCCGGCGGCAGAGGCCCTGCCGTTGCTGCAATCCACCAACTGGGCCGTTTTTTGCTTGCCGAATCAGGTCGCACGGTAAAGGGGGCTAACCCTATAAGCGCATGACGCTTGGGGTTGTGGCTATTCATGCATTTTAGGTTTGGGCAGGGGTGCGCGTTACGTTGGAAAATTGTTTTTATGGGCTAGGGCAACCAGCCGGTGCGGCAACTCACTCATGAAACCGCCTATTACGCACGGCCAAATGAAGCCTTTGTTTATTCATGGCCCCTCGGTTAACCTACGCCTGTTTTTCTTTGTCATACTCTCGATAGTGCTGATGGCCATCGATCACCGCCTGCACCAGCTTGAGGCGCTGCGCGCCACGCTCGCCACCGCGGTCTACCCCGTCCAATATTTGGCGACTATACCTGCCTCGCTGGATAAGTGGCTCACGGAAAGTTTGTCCAGCCGGAAAAACTTGACCAACGACCGCGTCAGGCTTGCCGAGGAGAATTTATTACTCAAGGGCCAATTGCAAAAATTCGCTGCCCTGGAAACCGAGAATATGCGCCTGCGCGAGTTGCTACAGTCCTCGCAGAAATTGAAGACGCGCATGCTGATCGCTGAATTGCTGGCGGTGGACATGGACCCGTTCCGGCATAAGATTACCCTGAACAAAGGCGCGCGTTACGGCGTGGTCGAGGGCCAGCCGCTGCTGGACTCCACCGGCATCGTCGGCCAGATCGTGCACGTGTCGCCGCTCACCAGCACCGCCCTGCTCATCACCGACCCCAGCCACGCCCTGCCGGTGCAGATTAACCGCAACGGTCTGCGCGCGATTGCCATCGGCACCGGCTCGTTTAATCGCTTGGATGTGCCGTATCTCTCCAAGAATGCCGATGTACAGGTCGGCGATTTATTGATTACCTCGGGCCTGGGCGGGCGCTTCCCGCCGGATTACCCGGTGGCGAAAATCATCTCGGTGGAGCGCGATCCCGGCCAGCCGTTCGCCAAGGTCAGCGCCGAACCCAGCGCGCGGCTGGAGCGCAGCCGCGAGGTATTGTTGATCTGGCCGGAGAAAAATAAATTACCCGATGCGCCGGTAGCGGCAGATGCGCCAGTGGCGACAACGGAGTCCCCCGCAGATGCGCAGGCCGAGACCGGCCTGGATCCGGGGGGTATCGGCTTTACCCCCGTCGCGCCTGCCCCACCTCTGAAAAGGACTCCGTCATGAGCCCGACGGCACAGCGCGGTGGCGGGGTGATTATCATAAGCTTCGCACTGGCCTTGGTGCTGTGCGTGCTGCCCATGCCCTATTGGACGCATATCTACCGCC
>DATECT010000104.1:0-3482 GCA_035286765.1 Gammaproteobacteria bacterium | reverse complement strand
CCCTGGAGGAGCCGTCCATCCTGCCCGCGCGTCTGCCGCATGTCTTGCTGAATGGCACTACCGGCATCGCGGTCGGCATGTCCACCGATATCCCGCCGCATAACATCCGTGAAATTACCGATGCCTGCGTGCATCTGCTCGATAACCCGAAGGCCACGGTGGATGAATTGTGCGAGCATGTCAAAGGCCCGGACTACCCCACCGAGGCGGAGATCATCACGCCGCTGGCCGAGATCCGCCGCATGTATCAAACGGGCGGCGGCTCGGTGCGCATGCGCGCCCGCTACGAAATCGAGGATGGCGAGGTCGTCATTACGGCCTTGCCGCACCAAACCTCCGGTGCGCGGATATTGGAACAGATCGCGGCACAGATGAATGCCAAGAAGCTGCCGATGGTGGAGGATTTGCGCGATGAATCCGATCACGAAAATCCCACGCGCCTGGTAATCGTGCCGCGCTCTAACCGGGTCGATATCGAGCAGTTGATGGCGCACCTGTTCGCCACCACCGATCTGGAGCGCAGCTACCGCATCAATATGAATATGATCGGTATCAATGGCCGCCCGCAGGTGAAAAATCTGCGCGAGATTTTGAGCGAGTGGCTGGAGTTCCGCACCGAGATTGTACGCCGCCGTCTGCAATTCCGGCTCGATAAAATTGTCGCGCGCCTGCATATCCTCGATGGCTTGTTGATCGCCTATCTCAATATCGACGAGGTGATTGCCATCATCCGCAAGGAAGACAAGCCGAAGCCGGTATTGATGCAGCGCTTTAAGCTGAGCGACGTGCAGGCCGAGGCGATCCTGGAATTAAAGTTGCGCCACTTGGCCAAGCTGGAAGAGACCAAGATCAAGGGCGAGCAGCGCGAGCTGGCGGCGGAGCGTGACACGCTGGAAAAGACCCTGGCCTCCAAGCAGCGCCTGCGCACCTTGATACGCAAGGAGCTACTGGACGATGCCGGGCGTTATGGCGACCCGCGCCGCTCACCAATCATCGAGCGTCAGGCCGCGCAGGCGCTCGACGAGGCCGAACTCATTCCCACCGAGCCGGTCACCGTCGTGCTCTCGGAAAAGGGCTGGGTGCGTGCCGGCAAGGGCCACGATATCGATGCCGGGGCCTTGAGTTACAAGGCCGGTGATGGCTTCAAGGCGCAGGCCCTGGGCCGCAGCAATCAACTCGCGGTGTTTATCGATTCCACGGGCCGCAGCTACTCGCTACCCGCCCATACCTTGCCGTCGGCACGCGGGCAAGGCGAACCGCTCACCGGGCGTCTGCAACTGCCGGAGGGCGCCAGCTTCGAGGGCGTGCTCATCGGCAACCCGGATGATCTCTATTTACTCAGCAGTAGCGCAGGTTATGGTTTCATCGCCAAACTCAGCGACCTGTATGCCAAGAACAAGGCCGGTAAGGCCGTGCTCAATCTATCCAAGGGCGCCAAGGTCATCGCGCCGGTGCCGGTCAGCGCGGTAAAGACCGATCAGTTGGCAGCGGTGACGCGCGAAGGTCATTTATTGATTTGCTCCCTGCGCGGATTACCGATCCTGCCCAAGGGCAAGGGCATCAAGATCATCAATATCCCCACGCCGCGTTTTAGCGCAGGTGAGGAGTATGTG
The DNA here is from genome assembly GCA_035286765.1 of Gammaproteobacteria bacterium. Taxonomy (GTDB): domain Bacteria; phylum Pseudomonadota; class Gammaproteobacteria; order SURF-13; family SURF-13; genus DATECT01. The sequence continues at coordinate 1,869 of DATECT010000104.1, read as the reverse complement.
GTGTCGGTTGCCTCGGTGCCGCAGGGTAAGGGCTTATTGATTCATGCCGGTCAACGGCATCTGAATTTGAAGCCGGGTGACATCGAGCACTATAAAGCGGAGCGTGGCCGGCGCGGCAATAAATTACCGCGTGGTTTCCAGCGCGTGGATCGCTTGGAAGTTGGGGAGTAAGCGGTGGTGAATGGTAATGGCTAGAAAAAACAGTAATGAGTTATGTGTAAACGGTGATGGGTAAAAACAAAAACCCGTCACTCATCATACATCACCATTCACCCATCACCCAAAAAACAGCCTGGGGATTAGCCAGGCTGAACAGACTGCTGAAGGGCCCTTTTTATAACCCTTCAGCGTGCCTTGGCAAAACAGCTTACCGAGGCCTAAATTGCCCGACTCACGCCCGGCAATGGTCAGCGCTTTAACGCTATCCGGCAGGTTGGGGGGCAACCCGCCGATAAACGGCTGGAGAGAGGAGCCGTTTGTATAAGTACTATCGACCGCTCAGCCCGTTTCTTTAAGGCTTTTTAGCGCCTTGGTCACTTTCCCTATTGAACTTAGTCCTTTTAGACCCCATCTAAGGGGGTGTCGTCCTACTAAAGCGGAGTTTGAGCATGAAACGTATCCTGTTATTCGTGGCCACCAATATTGCTGTGCTGCTGGTGCTGAGTGTCTCCCTGCGCCTGCTCGGGATAACCAGTATCCTCGATCAGCAGGGCGTGGGGCTGGATATGACTTCACTGCTCATCTACGCCGCACTCATCGGCATGACGGGTTCGTTTATTTCGCTGGCCATGTCCAAGTGGATGGCCATCAACATGACCGGCGCCCAAGTCATTAAGCAACCTGCCAACGCCACCGAGGTGTGGCTGGTGGATACAGTGCAGCGCCTCGCGCAAAAGACCGGCATCGGTATGCCGGACGTGGCCATTTACGACGCCCCCGAACCCAACGCCTTCGCCACCGGCATGATGCGCGACAGTTCGTTGGTGGCCGTGAGCACCGGCCTGTTACGCAGTATGAAACAAGACGAGGTTGAGGCCGTGCTCGCGCACGAGATCAGCCACGTGGCCAATGGCGACATGGTCACCCTGGCCTTGATCCAAGGCGTGGTCAATACCTTCGTGGTGGTGCTGGCCAACGTGATCGGCCATTTGGTGGACCGCGTGGTGTTCAAGACCGAGCGCGGCCACGGCCCGGCCTTCTATTTCACCTCGTTTATCGCGCAATTGGTGCTTGGCATCCTGGCCACCATGATCGTCATGTGGTTCAGCCGCTACCGCGAGTTCCGCGCCGATGCCGGCAGCGCGCGCCTGGAAGGCCCGCAGAAAATGATCGCCGCCCTGGAGCGGCTCAAACTAACACAGCAGACCACGCTGCCATCCCAAATGGCCGCCTTCGGCATCAACGGCGGCGGCGACGGCATCAAGCGCCTGTTCATGAGCCATCCGCCGCTCGACGAGCGCATCGCCGCGTTACGACAGTAGCGAGTGGCTAGTGGCGAGGAAAGGCAGGTCACGCAAAGACGCAAAGTAACGTATAATGCGCGCGGGTTTAACAAAACCCGGATTAAGAATGATCTAGCCGTAAATAACATCTCCCTTTGAAAAGAGCAATGGAATATACCCCCTTTGTAAAAGGGGGGTAGGGGGGATTTAACGCCTTTGCGCGATACATTTTCAGATTGGTACTACTCATGCCCCTAATCCGTCCCCTCAGCGGCTTACGTCCGCTGCCCGAGCACGCCGCCGCCGTGGCCGCTCCGCCCTATGATGTACTGAACACCGAAGAGGCCTGCGCGCGCGCCGCCGGCAAGCCCTGGAGTTTCCTGCATATCTCCAAGCCGGAGATCGACCTGCCGCCCGGCACCGATCC
>DATECT010000103.1:0-5035 GCA_035286765.1 Gammaproteobacteria bacterium | reverse complement strand
AATTTGATGGAACCTTTTGACATAGGCAGGGCCATAGTTAGGCGGGAGGCGCATGCCCACTAATAGCACTTGCGCATCCCGTGCCAGGCTGCGCTCAATCATGGCGGCCAAATTGCTGCGCACGCTTGCCAACGGTAAACCGCGCAGACCGTCATTGCCGCCTAGCTCGATGATTACAACGCTGGGCTGTGCTGAATCCAAGACACGGCTAAGCCGCGCCAATCCTCCACTGGTAGTCTCGCCGCTAATGCTGGCATTAATAACTTGGTGAGGATAGCGTTGGTCAGCCAGGCGTTTTTGCAGCAAGCTTACCCAGCCTGCCTTTTGCGGAATGCCATAGGCAGCGCTTAAACTGTCACCTACTACCAATACGGCCGGTTGATCAGGGGCGGCATGGGCGAGGGCGGGTAGTGCCGTCCAGAGCAAAATAACCAGGAATCTGACTGTATATGCTAAATAGTTCATGGTATCCCATTGTGCAGGCGGAAATGCTGCATAAGCAAGTGATCGGGCCGGAAGGCAGTCTGGTATTGCTGCACGACATCAACTTCAGCGTAATGCCGGGTGAGGCCGTCGCCATTGTCGGCGCCTCCGGTTCGGGTAAAACCACCCTGCTCGGTCTCCTGGCCGGGCTCGATACTCCCAGTCAAGGCCGCGTGCTGCTCGATGGCCAAGACCTCTTTGCACTCGATGAGGATGGCCGCGCGCGCCTGCGCGGCAGCATGATTGGCTTTGTATTTCAGACCTTTCAATTGCTGCCGAGTTTAACGGCGCTGGAAAATGTGATGTTGCCCTTGGAACTCAATGAGAGACAGCCTACCCGTGCGGTGCGGGAAACGGCCCGCGCCGTGTTGGAACAAGTAGGGTTGGGCGAACGACTGTATCACTATCCCAAACAGCTTTCCGGCGGCGAGCAACAGCGCGTGGCCATCGCGCGCGCCTTCGCTGCCCAGCCCAAATTGTTGTTGGCCGACGAGCCGACCGGCAATCTTGACCAGGCAACCGGCGAACGCATTATCGATTTATTGTTTGACCTCAACCGGGCGCAAGCAACCACCTTGCTGCTGGTTACCCATGATGAGGCCCTTTCCCAACGCTGTAACCGGCGTTTGCGTTTGGTAGCGGGTAAATTGGTCGCGGCCTCTGCCGACGCAGTTTACCAGGACACCCTGCCAAGCTCCGTCAAAAATAACAGCTAACGCCGCCCATGCGCCTGTCTACCTTAAATCTCCGCATGCTACAACGCGATTGGCGCGCCGGTGAATTGCGGCTGCTGCTCATCGCACTAGTCGTTGCTGTCGCAAGCGTCACCTCGGTCGGCTTTTTTACCGACCGCATCGATCAGGCCTTGCACCGCCAAGCCAACGAATTGCTCGGCGGCGATTTGCTCATCGTTGCCAACCATCCTATTCCCATCGAACATATCCAGGCTGCTGAGCAGTCTGGTCTTTCCCATACACAAACTATAAGTTTTCTCAGCATGGTACTGGCCGGCGAGAGAAATGAATTGGCCGATATCAAGGCGGTGAGCGCAGGCTATCCCTTGCGCGGGCAGTTACGCATCGCCGAGCGTGCCTTCGCGGCGGGCAATATCACCCGCGCCATTCCGATGCCCGGTACGGTGTGGCTGGACGCGCGCCTGCTCAATCAACTGGGATTACACATCGGCGACATGATTGCGCTGGGCGAGGCGCAGTTTACCGTGGCTTGGATACTGGTGCAGGAGCCCGATCGCAGCGGTGATTTTTTTAGTATCGCGCCACGCCTGCTGATGAATATAAACGATGTCGCCAAGACGCAATTGATTCAGGTGGGTAGCCGGGTAAGCTACCGCTTGCAGATAGCGGGCGCTGCGCAGGCAGTCAAAAATTTTCGTAACAGTGTTGAGCCGCAATTGAAGCCCGGCGAGCGCCTGCAAGGCATTGAGGATGCGCGACCCGAGGTGCGCTCCGCGCTGGAACGCGCGCAGCGGTTTCTAGGCCTGGCCGCCCTGGTCAGTGTGTTGCTGGCCTGTGTGGCGGTGGCCGGTTCCGCGCGCCGCTTCACCCTGCGGCACCTGGACGATTGCGCCATCATGCGTTGCCTCGGCGCCACGCAGGGTTTAATTGTGCGCGGCTACGTTGGAGAGATGCTCTGGCTGGGGTTGGTGGCCAGTATCGTCGGGTGTGTAATCGGCTATCTCGCGCAAACCGTGCTGGCCGATGTACTAGGCAGCCTGGTGGCCGCTGATCTCCCCACGCCTTCGTGGCGTCCTATCCTGCCTGGATTGCTGGTGGGCATGATCACGCTATTAGGTTTTGCCGTGCCCCCGCTGCTGGCGCTGAAAAATGTGCCTACCCTGCGTGTGCTGCGCCGCGAGATTGACGTTGCAGAGCCGCGCAGCCTGCGCGCCTATGCGCTGGGTCTGGTGCTGCTGGCGGGGCTCATGCTCTGGCAGGCGGGTGACATCAAGCTCGGCCTTTATCTGATCGCCGGTAGCTTGGCGGCGATAGCATTTCTGGCAGGCGTGGCGTTCGGCCTGGTACGCCTGCTCAACCTATTCCGCGAGCGCGGCGGCCTGGCGTGGCGCTTCGGGCTGGCCAACATTGCCCGCCGCGCAGGCGGGAGCGTAGTGCAGGTGGTCGCCTTGGGCCTGGGGATCATGGCGTTGTTATTATTGACCCTGGTGCGCGGCGATCTACTGGCGAGTTGGCAGGACAGCCTGCCCATACAGGCGCCCAACCGTTTTATTATTAACATCCAGCCCGAGCAGGTGCAGCCCTTGCAGGCCTTTTTTGCCCGCCACGCCGTAACCACACCGGACCTGTATCCCATGGTGCGCGGCAGATTGGTGAAGATTAATAACCGGCCGGTTACGCCGGATGATTACCAGGAGGAACACGCGGCGCGGCTGGTGGAGCGCGAATTTAATTTATCCTGGATGACGGATTTACCCAGCGATAACCGCGTCATCGAGGGCCGCTGGTGGGGGTCGCAAGAGCAGCGGCAGGAGGGGTTCTCGGTAGAAGAGGGCATTGCCACGACGCTAGGACTCAAGCTGGGCGATACCTTGAGTTACTCGATTGGCGGTACGGAGTTGCGCGGCACGATTACCAGCCTGCGTAAGGTGGATTGGGATACCTTCCGCGTCAATTTCTTTGTCATTGCCACGCCTAAATTGTTACGGGATTACCCCACCAGCTACATCACCAGCTTCTATCTCCCCGAGGACCAATTAGAACTATTGAATAGTCTAGTGCAGACCTTCCCCAACCTTACGATCATCGACGTAGCCGCCATCATGACGCAGGTGCGCCACATCATTGAACGTGTTTCGCTGGCAGTGGAATATGTCTTTTTGTTTACCGTGTTGGCAGGGCTGCTGGTGCTTTATGCCGCCATCCAGGCGACCCAAGACGAGCGCATGCACGAGGGCGCACTGTTGCGCATGCTCGGCGCAAGCCGGCGCCAACTGCTGCGGGGATTAAGCGCTGAATTTGTGAGTCTGGGGCTGCTGGCTGGCTTGGTCGCTGCCCTGGCGGCCTCGCTGCTGGCCTATATCCTGGCCAAGCAGGTACTGCATTTGGCCTATGCGCTCAATCCGTGGCTGTGGCTGGCGGGGATGCTGGCCGGGGTGGTAGCGGTGATGCTGGTGGGCGCGTTAGGGCTGCGCCCGATCTTAAATCATCCGCCGTTACAAACCTTGCGCCGGATTTAACTTTAACTCCCGCAGTCTTGCCGGGTAGGTCAATCCTTCTGCGCGACGGTTGCCGGTACCGGATAAGTCGCCGCCAAGCGGGTTGGGTTAACCTTGGAGTTTCGATAGAAGGCCAGCACCTTGGCCACATAATTCACGGTTTCTTCATAGGGCGGAATTTTATGCCCGTAATTGATCACCGCGTTCTCCCCTGCGTTATAGGCGGCCAGGGTGAGTTGTAAATTATTATTGAATAACTGCAACAGATAACGGATATAACGGGTGCCGCCGTGAATATTCTGAGTTGGATCGTTGATATTCACCACGCCATAGCGCTTGGCGGTATCGGGCATCAGTTGCATTAAACCTACCGCTCCTTTCGGAGACAGCGCATTCGGGTTGTAACCCGATTCGGCCATGATCACCGCATGCAGCAAGGATTCATCGACCTTATAACGTTGGGCAACGGAGGTGATGATGGGGCTAAAACGCTTGCGATTTTGCGTATTAAATTGACCAGCACGCCCCACTCTTAGCAAGGATTTTCCTTTGCCTTCACGCTTATAGAGCTTATAGCGCGGGTCTCCGAAATTGGAAATGTTATGAAAGTGGGTAACGCCGTTGGAATCGGTAAATTTATAGATATCAGCGTAAGCCCAGGGCATTGCAAGGCTTAACGCAGCCCCCAGCAGAGTTAATTTGATAATCATATTGTTAGTCATGTACCGCTCTCCTTGGCCTGCTCTGTAGTAGCGGCCTAATTTTGCTAACACACATCCCTTTGTGACTGAAACACGTCTATTCGGCTTAAAAAATAAAACAAAACGCAGAAAATAGCAAAGGATACAGTTTATATTCGTGCAATGGGGCTCTAATAGTAAGGTAGGGCCGGTGCCAATAAAATGTGGTTCCTTGGCCAAACGGCGTCTTTTTTATTAGAATATTCAAGCACTTGTTTTTTTGAATGGATTATATGGTAAGGCTGTTCAGGGACAGCGGCAAGCCGGAAGATCTCCCTTTTGATATAATACTTGGCTGATCGGGCAAATGGCACTGCGGGGAAACCTAGTGGTGCTATGGTAAAACCAGACCGGGCGCGATATCTGCCCGGCTGAGTAGATGGCCCTTATTGTCTCAGGTGACATACGCCAGGCAGGCGAATTAACCGAGTTGCACCTTGCTCTGAGCCAGGGCTATCGATTTAGAGTGTTAAAGGCGGTCCCTATGATCAAGGTCGGCATTGTCGGAGGCACAGGCTACACAGGTGTGGAATTATTGCGCCTGCTCGCCGTTCACCCAGAGGTGGACTTAATCGCTATTACCTCGCGCGCCGAAGCGGGTATCCCGGTGGCCGAGGTG
>DATECT010000102.1:0-8619 GCA_035286765.1 Gammaproteobacteria bacterium | reverse complement strand
TGACCGGCGAGGAATCGATACAGCAGATCGGTATGCGCGCCCATCGTTTAGGCCTGCCCACCGCACAATTGCGCCTGCTCACCGAGACCCAAGTGGAACGCATCATCGCCATTGCCCAGCGAGAAAAGCCACAGGTGATGGTGATCGATTCCATCCAAACCATTTACACCGAATTACTGCAATCGGCGCCGGGCGCCGTGGCGCAGGTGCGTGAGAGTGCCGCGCAACTGGTACGCTTCGCCAAGCAGACCGGCACCGCACTGTTTCTGGTCGGTCATGTCACCAAGGAGGGCACGCTGGCCGGGCCGCGCGTGCTGGAGCACATGGTCGATACCGTGCTGTATTTCGAGGGCGATAGCAGCAGTTCGTTCCGGGTGATCCGCGCCATCAAAAACCGTTTCGGCGCGGTGAACGAACTCGGCGTGTTTGCCATGACCGAAAAGGGCCTGCGCGAGGTGAGCAATCCCTCGGCGATTTTTCTCTCGCGCCACGAAGAGCCGGTGGCCGGCAGCGTGATCATGGTCACCCGCGAGGGCAGTCGCCCGATGCTGGTCGAGGTGCAGGCCTTGGTCGATGAGAGTCACGGTTCCAATCCGCGCCGCGTGACCTTAGGATTAGATCAGAACCGCTTGGCCATGTTGCTGGCCGTGCTGCACCGGCACGGCGGCGTGGCGATGTACGACCAGGATGTATTCGTCAACGTGGTGGGTGGGGTGCGCATCAATGAGACCGGGGCCGATCTGGCCGTGGTGCTGGCGGCGTTGTCCAGCCTGCGTAACCGGCCGCTGCCTACCGATTTAGTGGTGTTTGGCGAGATTGGTTTGGCGGGCGAGATCCGCCCCGTGCAAAATGGTCAAGAGCGTTTGCGCGAGGCGGCCAAACACGGCTTTAAACGCGCCATCATCCCCAAGGCGAATGCGCCGAAAACGGCGCTCAAGGGTATGGAAATTGTGGCGGTACAACGCCTGTCTGAGGCGCTGGCGATATTCTAACGTAGGTGCGGATTTATCCGCATATTCCACACCGGTATGCGAATGAATTCGCACCTACGTGCCCAAGCTCGACAGCTCGCGATGCAGCATCTCCTCATCGCCCAGATTCAACTCCACCAAGCGCTTTAGATGGGTCATACTGTCGAGATCGAGGTGGACGCAGTAAAAACCGATGCGATCCGCTTCCAGATGGGCAATCTTGCCCTCCATCTCGATCGCCACCTCGCTATCCAATAATACCTGAATCAAATAATACTCACCGGGCCGGCCCACCCAGTCCGCGGGCAGGGTGGTGAGTGCGCCCTTCAGCGAAATATCCAGCAGCTTACCGCTCCAACAGGTACCGGCGGCGCATAGCCGCACCTCCGCATCAAACGGGATGCGGATATGCCGCCGTTGTTCATCAGGGGTCGTTTTGTTCATGGCCAGGTCTCGTTCGTGCTGATGCCGCATTAATAGGGTACTGCTGTTATCATAGCGGGGAGCGGGTGCCATGATTATCGGCCAGTATTCACTATAAATAAATGCAAAAAATGCAAATTGCTATTTTTCTATTCGGGGCGGTTTTTTTACTCACGGGCTTGGGGCTGCTCTGGCGCTGGGTATGGCGGCAATGCGAGGCCGCTCACCAAGCCGATTGGGGCGGTGTCTGGCTGAACCGGCTGGATGGCCTGAACCGGCTATTTTGCCGCCGTTACCACCGTTTTCACTACACCCCTATTCCCCTGCCGGAGCAGGGCGCCGCCGTGCTGGCATCCAACCATGTCTCCGGGCTTGACCCCCTGCTCATGATTGCCGCCGCCCGGCGCCCGCTGCGCTTTATGATCGCGCAGGAGGAATACCGGCGCTTCGGGCTGACCTGGCTGTTTCGCGCCATCGGCTGTATTCCGGTGGAGCGTAACCGCCAGCCGGAGCGGGCGCTGCGCGAAGCCCTGCGCGCCCTGCAAAAGGGCGAGGTGGTGGCGATGTTTCCGCAAGGGGGCATTCAAACCGGCAACACCGGACCGGGTAAGCTCAAAAAAGGGGTGGTTAAACTGGCCCAATTGAGCGGCGCCGCCATCTACCCGGTGCATGTGCAGGGCATCAAGGCAGCGGGGGGGACCCTGTCCGCCGTGCTTATACGCAGTCACGCCACGCTCACGGCTTTCCCGTCCATCCATTGCCCGGAGCAGGAGACTGCCGATAGATGTCTCGCCGAACTTACGCGTATCTTTGCGTGCGCTGAACAAGTGCCGCTAACGGAATATAAGACAGGTCATAACTGATTTTTTGGTTAATAAAGCTATTTAAACTCAATTTACCTAAGGAGCTTCGATAATGAAAATTAACATCAAAATCATTGCTATCGTAGCGGTGCTGACGGCGCCGCCGTTGCTTGCGGCCGGGCAAGATGCCGATAAAGGCGCAGGGGATCGCCTTGAGCAGCGCGGTGAGCACATCAATGATAGACTCGATCAGCGCGGCGCGGCCATTAATGAACGTCTTGATCAGAAGGCGGAACAGGCCCGGGCGCGCGGGCAAGAAGGGCTGGCCGAGCGACTGGATGAGAAGGGTGATACGATCGAGCAGCGGCTTGATAAAAAAGGCGACAACATTGAACAACGCCTTAATGCCAAGGGCGACCGCATCGAACAGCGCTTCGATAATCGAGCGGAGCGGGCCGCGGAGCGACACGCCCGCAAGCGAGCCCATAAAGAAAAACACAACTGAAATCGCTGTCACAACCATTACACCGTTGGAGCGAGCCAAGCCGCACCTTCAACGCCGTCCAGCATCAGGTGGAATAAATCTTTCGACAGTAGGTAACAAAAAGTAGAGGCGGTTTGCCTGCTCGAAACCCGGTGCTAGCCCAGTAACTTGGCAGTAAAAAAACCGCTGCTAACTGGCTTTTATTTCCCCTTGAAATTTGCCGCGCCTCCCCCCATCTATATAAGTGTAGATCAATTCACCCTTATGAGGAGGATGCAAACATGATGAATATTGCTCGCTATAGTCCCTTGAGCACTACCAGCCCCTTGGATGACGTGTTCGACAATTTTTTCCAAGGCTTCCTGCGCCCGGTGCGTTGGGAAGGTGGCCAGCAGGCTGCCGCCAACCCGATTAAATTGGATGTAATGGATAATCAAAACGCATACCTGGTACACGCGGAAATACCGGGTGTAAAAAAAGAAGACATCCAGGTTACCATTGACGGTAACCAGCTCGCCATCAGCGCCGAGATTAATCAGCAGTACGAGGAAAAAGATAAAAATAAGATATTGCGCACCGAACGCTACTACGGCAAGATGTTTCGCAGTATCGTCCTGCCGCAAGATGTGGATGAGGGCGGCGCCAAGGCCAAATACAATGCCGGCGTGCTGGAGTTAACCCTACCCAAGAAGGAAACATCCACTGCGAAAAAGCTGACTGTTCAATAAGCTAAACCGAATAAGAGGCGGAATCATTCCGCCTCTTATTATTGCTGGGTACTGGGGGCAAATCTCACTTCAAGGGAAAATTCTGGCTAAGGTTTAGTTTGTTTACGACGCGCCTGGGCAATAATATTTTTATTGCGTGTGATTAAATCGGTATTATTGCCGGCGAGATTAATCGATTTTGCCGCCAGGCTGGCGGCCTGGTCGAATTGCCCTTGTTGTAACCGAATCGCCGCCAAGCGGTGCCATACTTCAGGGTTGCGCGGCTCAATACGCAGTGCCCGCTCCAGGGCGGCGGCGGCGGAATCCAGTTTGCCTGAGCGGCTCTGCTGGCCGGCATTGTCCAACAGCGCCAGCACGGCGTTATTGGAAGCCGCCGGTTGTTCCTGCTGTGCCGGGACCGCCTCTGATTGAGCTTGGGTTTCGTCGGGTACCCGGTTGGCATTACCGCCCCCACCGGATGAATAGGGCTTAATCACAACGTCCGGGTTTTCGGACTCACTTTGTTTGGGCGGGGCGGCCTGTACATTTTCGGGTATGCCACGCTCTTGAATGGGTGCGCCGGTGCTGCGTGTCTGGATGAGCGAGCAGCCGCTGAGTTGCAGCATGCAGGTCAGTGCCAACGCTATCGGCACTGACTGAGTAATAATGCGTTGCCCCTTAGCGGATAATGAAAAAAGCCTGGGCCTTGGCAGACCGCTGGCAATTCTTAACGATTCGGGTCTAACACATGGATAGGGTGTGCTTTCCTTCGGCCTGGTTGGTGCTATACGGCAGACGGTCATCTAAAAATCTCCTTTAACCAATCAAGGGTTTTTTCTACGGGCTGTGTGAGGGCGTTGCCCTCTCCACAAGATGCGGTTTCCAACGGGGCAGAGCCGTTGATGAAAGGAAGCTCTACCGCGCCGCTGCAATTCCTGGCAACACGCCTCTGCATCTGCTCATCAACGCTCGCATATTCAATATTGCCGGGTGGCGTAGTGTGCAGAGCCTGGGTGGTAATGCCCTGCATAATATCCCCCCATACTTTTAGTGCGCCGGTGGCACCACTGAGACCGGTCGATTTGTTATCGTCACGGCCCAACCATACCACGGCTACGTGCTGGCCGCTAAATCCCGCAAACCAACTATCGCGCATATCATCGGTGGTGCCGGTCTTGCCCGCCACGGTGAGTGCCGGCGGCAACTGCTGGGTTACCGAGCGCGCCGTGCCGCCGGTGATGACCTCCTGCAGCGCGGTATTGAGCAGGTAAATCGGCGCGGCGTCGAATACCTGTTTAATCGATAACGGATAATGCTGCAAGGGTTCGCCCTTGGCGGTGAGCACCTCGCGAATGGCGCGTAACGGCACGCGAAATCCGCCGCTGGCCAAGGTTTGATAGAGTTGGGTGATCTCCATGGGGGTTAAATCGATCGCGCCTAATAATACCGACGGATAGGGCGCCAATTTTCTTTCCACACCCAGGCTCAGCAGTGTATTCAACACATTGGCCACCCCGACCTCTAATCCCAGGCGCGCGGTCGGGACATTATAAGAGTGGGCCAAGGCAGTATGCAAAGGCACGGCGCCATGATATTGGTGGTCATAGTTTTGCGGCGCCCACGGTTTGCTGCCCGGATTGCTAAAGGTAACGGGTTCATCTTGCAGCAGCGTGGCTAAGGTATATTTCTGCGGCATGGCCAGGGCGGTTAAATAGACTACCGGCTTGATCAAGGAGCCGATCGGTCGTTGCGCGTCCAGTGCACGGTTAAAGCCGGAAAAGCGTGCATCGCGTCCGCCTACCACGCCCAGCACCTCGCCGTTTTCACTGCTGGTAATGAGCGCCGCACCCTCCAAGCGCCGCGGCGGGATTCTGAATTGCTTTTCTAATTGGCTAATACGCGTGACCAAGGCACGTTCGGCATTGGCTTGTATACGCGGGTCCAGGGTGCTGAATATCTGTAATCCTTCCGAGGTAAGATCTTGTTCCTTATAGTCGCGTTGTAGCTGACGGCGCAGCAAATCCATAAAGGCGGGGTAGGGCGAAGTGCCATTGGGCGCCTTGGCGGTTACGCCGAGTGTCGCTTGCTTGGCGGCAGCCGCTTGCTGTGCGGTGATTTGATTATTGGCCAGGGCGACATCCAGCACGCGATTGCGCTGCGCCAGGGCGCGTTCGGGGTGGCGGCGCGGGTCGTAATAAGAGGCGCCGCGCACCAGGCTAACCAGCAGAGCAAATTGCGGCAACTTCAATTCGGTAAGCGGGCGTCCAAAATAAAAATAACTGGCCATGCCGAAACCATGCACGGCGCGCTGCCCCTCTTGCCCGAGGAATATTTCATTCAAGTAGGCCTCAAGGATTTCGTCCTTGCTGTAATGAAATTCCAATAGCAGGGCGATAATGGCTTCGTTAAATTTCCGCCACAGGGTGCGCTCGGAAGTGAGGTAGAAATTCTTGGCCAATTGCTGGGTCAGTGTGCTGCCGCCCTGCACTGTGGCGCCGGCCCGCACATTACTCCACAGGGCGCGGACGATGGAAATCGGATCGATGCCATGATGATCGTAGAAACGGTGATCCTCCACGGCAATAAGGGTCTTAGTTAATAGCGGCGGCACCTCGGCGAGTTGTACCAGTACCCGGTCTTCATTGTGCGCGGGGTAAATGCTGCCGATCAGCAGCGGGTCGAGACGCACCAAGTCGATAGGCTTCCCGGTTTTGCTATTTTGCAGTGTGACTAAATCGCTACCCTCAAATATCGCCTTAACCGGCAAGGAGGGTTCGGCCGTATCCCAGAAGCGGAAGGCGCGGGTAACGAAGCGGAATTCACCCTTGGTGCGGAGATAGGTGCCGTGGCTATCCGGATTGCCGGTGCGCACATAGCCCAGATCGGTTAGCTCCGCCGCCAAGTGTTCCGGGTTTAGACGCATTCCTTGGAAAAGTTCCAAGGGGCGGGCATAGACGCGGGCCGGTATGGCCCAGCGTTTGCCGTCAAACTGCACCCTCACGGTGTGGTCTAAATAGGCGACATAGGCCATCCCGGCAATAATCAAGGCTGACAGGAAAACAATCAGGGCCTTGCGGCTGGGGGAAAATCGAACGGCGGATCTGGATTTGCGGGGCATTGTGTTAATTATAAGGCTTTATAAAGACAATTGGCACGCCCTATTCAAGGGCTGCATTATTCTTGCTAGGGCATTGGTCTGATATAGTAATGCACATCCATGCAAATACGCTTACCATAGTGTCGGTTGGCAAATAACAAGTTGCGCCGTCGTCATTGCTTGTTGCAGCGGTTGCACATGTGTCGCTGCATTAAGGGGGTGTACTGTGATAATAATACCTGCTATGAGGAGCTATATCTCACGGATGATCTCTGTAGCACTGATTAGTGTTTATTGCCTGCAGATTGGCGGCTGCTCAGGGTTGCCAACGGCCCTGCCGGGAGTACAGATCGGCGAGCCTGACGCTTCCTATGCGAATAGCGATACGGACCAATTACGGTTAAAGGTGCTGCATGTCGCCAAAGAAATGCTCGGTCTGCCCTACCACTATGGTGGCGCCACACCGGAAGGTTTTGATTGCAGCGGTTTGGTATTTTATAGCTATTCAAAAATCGGTGTTAAAGTCCCGCGTACCACCCTGGAACAATACCGTCAGACTAAGGCTGTCTCTGCGCAGGAATTAATGCCGGGCGATTTGGTATTTTTCAGACTGAACGGCCGTGACATCTCGCACGTGGGCATCTATCAAGGCGATCATAAATTTATCCACGCCCCCGTTTCCGGTAAACAGATAAGCTCCGATAGCTTGCATAACCGCTTTTGGCGCGAGCGCTTCGTGCGCGGCGGGCGGTTTATTTAAAACGATTATCACGACTACGTACATACTTGACACTCAATCCCCTAGTAGTATGATTTATTCATACTATCCGCTGTGAGGCACATCTATGGGAATCGCCGTCAAAAAGACCATCTCGCTATCACCTGAACTCGCCAAAGAGGCCGAGGCCATCGCGCGCGCCGAGGGCAAAACCCTGAGTGCGGTGGTTCAAGACGCGCTACGGGCCGCGCGCGCGGCGCGGCTTAAGGCCGATCTGCACGGCATTCAAGACTACTGGAGCCGTAAGGCCAAGGAGAAGGGCCTGCTCACCGAGAAGGACTTGGAACGCTATCTCCGTAAGTGAGGGCGGTCTTCGACACTAATATCTTCATCTCCGCCTTTGCCATCCTCGGTGGCCGTGCGGAAATAGCCCTCCTCAAGGTGGTCGAAGGCGCTGTGAGTCTGATAATTTCCCGGGTTATCATCCGCGAAGTGCTTGACGTCCTGGCGCGCAAATTCGACCGCAACCCGGAGCAACTGGCCCGCACAGCCGTATACCTCTCAGAACTCGCCGAGATCGCAACACCCCGCCGCCGGGTCAAGGTGCTGGAAGATGAGCCCGACAACCGGATTCTCGAATGCGCCCTTGCCGGCAAGGCGGACGTGATCGTGACAGGAGATCAGGCGATGTTGCGCTTGGGCGCTTATCGGGGAATTAAGATTCAATCGCTGAAGGATTTTCTAGCAGGGCATGAGGGTAATTAAGTAGGGGTATGCTGCGCGCACTATTCGGAGACCAAGGGGTCAAATTAGTCACACCCTGAATTGACAGACACTTGAGTAAGTAACAATGAATGGTCCTTCGCCCAAATTAGGTTTGTTGTTGCTCTTTTGCCTCTCTATGGCAATTGCGCAGGCGTCCACTGAACGGCTGGTCTATCAAGAGCAGTCCATCACCCTTGACGGTGAGCGCTATACCGCACGGGTGCCAAAGGGTTATCGGCTGGAGTTGTTAACAGACGCGCTTGATGGCCCGCGCTTGTTAACGTTTGCAGACAACGGCGATCTGTTCATCGGCTCCAAGTCCGGCAATGTGTATCGCGTGCCGCCGCCTTATACCGCCCCTCAGGTATTGGTGAAACTGGGTGGCTACCCGCACAGCGTGGCATTTCGCAAAGACGAAATCCTCATTGCCCGCACCGACGGTTTGTATCATGCGCCCTACAAACCCGGCCAGGAAAAACTTTCAGCAGACGCGGTGAAATTATTGGCCGCCTTGCCCGGCGGTGGCGGGCATAATAGTCGCACCGTGGGCGTCGGTCCGGACGGGCGGGTGTATGCGAGCCTGGGCATCAGCAGCAATTGCAGCGATCAATACCTGGGCGAACCCTATCCGTTTGACGATCGCCGCGGCGG
>DATECT010000101.1:0-6493 GCA_035286765.1 Gammaproteobacteria bacterium | reverse complement strand
GCGCAGTCTGGCAGGAATGGCGTATACCTTCGCGCAGAATCAAGCTATTAAACTTGAGATCGCCGAGGTGCAACTGCAGGATGACCGCTTTAACCAATTAAATATTCAGTGGAGCGCGGCATTGCCATGAGATTCTTAACCGCTCTAATGTTAGTGCTCATACTGGAATGCGCATTCGGGCTGACCACGGCCTCTGCCGAGCGCCTGGTATTGGTGACATCGGCCAACACCAACTTACCAGCGCTTACCAACGTGGAAGTGCGCCGGTTATTTTTAGGCAAACCCCTGGTGAAAGACGGCGTGCGTATTGAGGGCCTGCGCAACACCAGCGACGAACTGCTACAAGAGGTATTTCTGCAAAAGGTCGTATTCATGTCGGTGCGCGCCTACGAACGCCAGTTGCTCTCCAACGTATTCCGTGAAGGCGGTGAACGCCCCGCGGACTACAAAGAAGTAAACCAATTGCTGAACGCCTTACAGGAAAAATATGGGACGTTGACCTATATGTGGGCCAATGTCGCCCAAGCCACGCCGGGGGTGAAGATAATTGGAGAGCTATGGGAAGGCTCGCTGCAATAAAGGAATTCGCCAACAGCCTCACCGGGCGCATGGTGCTCGGTGTGCTGCTTATCCATGCGCTATTAGCGCCCTTACTGTTTGGCGGTTTACTCTATATTGTAAAATCCGGCTACCAAACTCAATTTATCAATCAGGTCCGCTCGGAATCGCATTTGTTCGCCTATCTAGTGGAGCGAGATTTTAATTCGGTGGATTTAAGAGCGCGCATCGAAGACATCTTGTTAGGCAGCATGGTGATCTTCCTGCAAATTATAAGGCCTGATGGCACATTGATTTATGACCTCAGCGACACCTCTCAAGTGCGCAACTTTGAAGAAGACTTTTTTTTTGGCCAGCATGATGACACGACCTATTATATCGCCATACCGATACATAAAAATGATGGCGATCTGCTCGCCACCATCCGCCTGGGTTATGACGAAACGCCCACCACGGAGCAGATCAAAGCTACCCGCCAGCGCAGTATTTATCTGGCGATTATTTACATCACGCTGACACTGGCCCTGGTTGCCTTTTCCGGCTTCCAGGTAACGCAGTCGCTACGGCGTTTGCGCGACGCCGCGCGCAAGGTCGTGATGGACGATAATACCCGGCAACTGGATATCCCCACCAGTGTTACCGAAGTCACCAGCCTTGGGCGAGATCTGGAACGCATGCGCTGGAAACTTGTCCATCAGGGCGAAATGCTTGAACACCAGGCCCTGCACGACAGTCTGACCAGTCTGCCCAACCGCAACCTGCTTTATGAACGCATGCAGCAAGCACTGGCTGTAAGCCAGCGCATGCACAAAAATGTCGCGCTGTTCATTATGGATCTGGATCATTTTAAAGAGGTCAATGATACCTTGGGCCATCATGTGGGCGACTTGCTATTGCAGAAGACGGCATTACGCCTGCGCAGTGCATTACGCGAATCGGACACTGTCGCCCGCCTGGGCGGCGATGAATTTGCGATACTGTTGCCGACCATTGAAGATGCGCAGCACGCCGTGCTGGCGGCACAGAAAATCCTAAAGCTGGTTTACCGGCCCATCGTGCTGGAGGGGCATACACTCACGGTAGGGGGTAGTATCGGCATCGCACTATCGCCCGATCACGGCCAGGACAATGATACCCTGATGCGCCATGCGGATACGGCCATGTATTATGCCAAACGCACGCAATCCGGCTATTCCGTTTACGATCATGATCTCGAACAGCAATCCATCACGGAACCTGACATGGCGAGCAAATTGCGCCTTGCCATGGAGCGTAACGAACTGCTACTGCACTATCAGCCCAAAGTGGATATGCACACCGGCAAGGTCAGCAGCGTGGAAGCGCTGGTGCGCTGGCAACATCCGCAGCAGGGGCTGCTGATGCCCGCAGAGTTTATCGGCCTGGCTGAAAAGAGCGGGGTAATTAATCCGTTAACGCTGTGGGTTGTCAAGGAAGCGCTGCGGCAATGTCTGATATGGCGTCAGTCCGGTGTTGATGTGCCCATTGCAATGAATCTATCGGCACGCAATCTACAAAGCCGTGACATGCCCGATCAAATCGGCGCATTAATCAAAGGCACGGATATCAACCCGGCTTGGCTGGAATTCGAGATTAGTGAAAGCGCTATTTTATCCAACCCGGGAAATACCCTCGATGTGCTCCGACGGCTGCATCTGTTAGGGGTAAAAATATCCATTGATAATTACGGCACGGCCCCGGCATCGCTTTACTACCTAAACCAATTACCCATGCATCAGATCAAAATTGATAAATCGTTTATTGCCGATATGCATGATGCAGGCAATGCCAGGATTGTGCGCGCCGCGATCGATCTCGCCCACAACCTGGGACGCACCGCTATCGCCAAGGGCGTTGAAAGCCAGGAGGCATTCGAACTGCTAAAGTCGCTGGGCTGCGACATGGTTCAGGGTTATTATATGGCCCCCCCGCTAACGGCTAGCGACTTGCTTGCCTGGTTAAAGAATCCCACTTGGGCCGGCAACACCAAAACATCCCGATGATCGGACGCCGGATGTTTCTACTGTGGTCATTCATTCTACTGTGTCATTCCCGTGAAGACCGTAATCCCGCGGTTTGACTGACCGCCCTTTCCCGGGAGCGATGAAATGTAAACTTTATCTGACCGAATCAATAATTCCATCCGCTTCACGGGCAGCAGGTAAAACGCCTATTGTTGACCGACGGCATTGCGTGTATTTTGTAATATTGCTTAGCGATTCCTTAGCACGCCCATGGCCAAACGCACCACCCCCAAACTGCCTGACGAGGATATTGAATTATTCCGCCAGGAGACCAAGCGCGTCACCCCGCTGCGGCACGACAAGGCCGTGCCCGCACCCAAACGCCCTGCCCCGGTGCCGCGGCAAACCCAGCTCGACGAAGTCCGCATCATGCAAGATCTGCTTTCCGACGATGCTGATGCCGCCGAGGTGGAGACGGGAGAGGAACTGCTATTCAGCCGCCAGGGGCTGCAATATGGCCTGCTGCGTAAATTGCGTCGCGGACAATTCAGTATTAATGCACAGCTTGACCTGCACGGCATGACGGTGGAAGAGGCGCGCGGTGCAGTGAGTCAGTTTCTGGCCGACTGTCAGGCCATCAATGCCCGCTGCGTGCGTATTATTCACGGCAAGGGCTATGGTTCGCGGCACAAACAACCCGTACTGAAAAATAAGGTCAATAGTTGGTTGCAACAACGCGACGATGTTTTAGCATTCTGTTCAGCACGCCCGGCGGACGGCGGCACCGGCGCGGTGTATGTGCTGCTAAAGCGGCGGTAGGTGGAATTCATTCGCACGGTAGGCGCGAATTTGTTCGCACGGCAACGGGCGTGGAAAAGCCGAATAAATTCGGCCCTACTCGTTTAATAATACCACCGCATGGGCGGCAATACCCTCCTCCCTTCCAGTAAATCCCATGCCCTCGGTGGTGGTGGCCTTGATATTGATGCGCTCGATGGCAAGGCGGGTATCTTCGCTCAGGTTTTGTTGCATGGCGGCAAGGTGCGGCGCCAGTTTGGGGGCCTGCGCTATTACGGTGATGTCTATATTGGAGACGGTTAGCCGCTGTTCGGCGAGTTGCATCATTACTTCGCGCAATAATACGCGGCTGTCGATGCCGCGGTAACGTTCGTCGGAATCGGGGAAATGCCTGCCGATATCGCCGAGGCCGGCGGCGCCGAGCAGGGCGTCGCACAGTGCATGGATCAAGGCATCGCCGTCGGAGTGCGCGGCCAGCCCGCGCTCGTAGGGGATGGCCACGCCGCCCAAGATGAGTCTGCGGCCCGGCACCAGCACATGCGCGTCATAGCCATGCCCTATTCTCATGAATCGATCTCTTGCTGTTTCAAGTAAAATTCCGCCAGGGCTAAATCGGGCATATGGGTAATCTTGATATTGTCGGCATGGCCTTCCACCATCAGCGGCATGGTCCCTGTCAGGCTCATCGCAGTTGCCTCGTCGGTTACCGTGACGCCGCGCGCCATGGCGTTATCCAGCGCCTGCCTCAGGGCCCCCAGGCGAAACATTTGCGGCGTTTGGGCATGCCACAGCGCGGCGCGATCCACGGTCTCGACTACCTCGCCCGCCGCATTGACGCGTTGCAGGGTGTCGTTTACCCGTGTGCCCAGTAGCCCGCCGCCAGGGTGATCCGTTAAGGCGTTGATCAGGCGGTCGATGTCCGCGTGGCGCAGGCAGGGACGCACCGCGTCGTGCACCAGCACCCAATCCTCGGGGGCGGCCAATTCGGCCAGCCGCTGCAAGGCGTTGAGTACGGAGTGGCAACGCTGGGCGCCGCCGCTCACGCTGATAAGCGGTTTGCCGTGCGTTGGCAGCTCGTGCAGCAGCTTATTGCCATAGCTGTCATGCTCCGCCACGGCAACCACCACGCCGCTGATTCGCGTATGCGTCTGCAAGCGCTGCACACTATGCTCCAGCACTGTTTTACCTAGTAGTGCAAAGTATTGCTTGGGGCGCTCCGCGCCCATGCGCGCGCCTATCCCGGCGGCGGGTATCACCGCCCAATAGGCAGCGGGCCTGCCGGTATTTGTAATAGGCTCACGTGGCAAGCGGCTGACCTGTAGAGTGATAAATTGTTAGGCGATGTGAGGCGTACGCGGTGTTAAGGCCGCTCTAGACGAAAGCAGCATAGCATATCGCCATGCCCGATTGAATTGACAAGCGTGCTAGAAAATATCTATTGATCAGGCCACTGCCGGCACTGCAATTGCCAGTCATGCCCCTCTACGGCAATAGCCCCGGCATAGTGCGGCCCCAAGGGTAATGCGCGCAGCGACCAACGCGTACTTTCCTCGGGATGGCCATGCACGTTCAATAGCGCGGCAGGTTCATCCGGCGCCAGGGTAACGTCGAATTGGTTTAAGTCGAAAGACAAGCCTTTACCGATGGCCTTGATGTAGGCCTCTTTGCGCGTCCAGCAGTTGAAAAAGGCTTGTTGTTGGACGGCGCTCGGCAGGGCGCGCAGCGCTTGCACTTCGCGCGGCGAAAAGAATTGTTCGACGATGTCTTGGTCGGCCAGGTCGGGGCGCAGGTATTCGATGTCCACGCCTATTTCACGGCCCATGGTGACGGCGTAAACGGCCAGCTCGTGCGAATGCGCCAGATTAAAACACAGGCGCTGCCCGTGTAGAGTGTGTTGCAGGGTGGGTTTGCCGTAGACGTTGTATAAAAATTTTATGTGCTGCGCCGGCAAGTTTAAATAACGCGCAAGTATCGTGCGCAGGATGCCGCGCGCGGCGATGTAGCGTTGACGATCGTGCTGGAAATGGAAACGCTGCGCGCGCGCGCGCTCATCCGCGGATAAGGTTTGATAGAGCGCCGTGCTATGCGATGTGGTTAATGGGGCGCGCCACACATGCACGTCGTTGCGCCCTAGGCGCATTGCGTTTCCCGGCACGTCCCACACGGTAGGTGTTACGCCGGGGGTTTGCCGTTCTCTTATCTGCAAGGCCATGGACGGCGCGCCTAGCCGCCGTTGTTATACGTCGTGGCGGAGCGTGGGGCCGTGTCGGCACGCGCGGCGTGGGTTGCCTGCGCGCGGGCCAGGCACTGCGTTAAGCGCTCCGCGACGTGCCGTACATGAGGGTCGCGGAATACGTCAGTGTGCCCTATCGGCAGGTCGTAATTTTCCACGCCGGTGGCCAGGCGCCGCCATCCCTCCTGGTAGTGTGCGTGGAAGCGCCGTTTGATGTCGTGATCCGCCCACAGCAATATAATCAACCCCGCGTAGGGACGCGCGATGTAGTTGCATTGCGCGCGCGCATTCACGTCGAAGATGTAGCATACGCGCAAAGCTTGGGGTATCGGGATGCCTATCCTTAAGTAAAATTTGTAGGCCAGCCGTTCATAAGTGGCGCGTAGTTTGGTGCGCGTGCGTTTGATGAAGTACATCAGCTTGGCGATCCGGCTCAACTGGGCCAAGTTGTCGCGGTGTAATTTCATTTTGTCGCGCCAGTCCTGTTCGGCATCGAGTTCCTGCTTTTCTTTGGATAACGGCGGGGGGGATGAATCGGTGCATGCCAGGAAGGCGACTTGCTCGCCTTGCGCGCTAAGCTGTTGCGCCATTTCCAGCGCCACCCAGCCGCCGAAGCAGTGGCCGCCTAAGTAGTACGGGCCTTCCGCCTGTACGGTGCGCAGTTCGGTTATATAATGCGCCGCCATGTCTTCCACACGCGTCAGCTTGGCGGGCCGGCCGTCCAGGCAGTAGGCCTGTAGGCCGTAGAAGGGCTGATCGGCACCGAGTTGCTCGGCGAATTTGCGAAAATGCAGCAGGTTACCGCCGCCGCCGTGCACCCAGAATAACGGCGGCTTGGTGCCGCGCGGTTGAATCGGCACCAGCGACGACCACGAGGCCGACCAGCCTTGTTGACGCAGGATGTCGGCCAAGCGGTCGATGG
>DATECT010000100.1:0-3325 GCA_035286765.1 Gammaproteobacteria bacterium | reverse complement strand
AAGAGCGTCCGGTCAAGCTGGTGCAACGCAATAACAGCGGCATGGTCGATTATGGCCAGCTGGAGCGTCCCACGGTCATCCGCAACCAGGTGGCCAATGACCGCCACAGCGCCACGCAGGAGCCTAGCCTGGATTATCTGGACATCCCGGCGTTCTTGCGCCGCCAGGCGGACTAGCGGTCTAGGGTGCGGCAAAGCCCCTGACCTTGGGACTGAATCCCAGCAGGATCAGCCACTTGGCCTTGTTCTTGCCCTAGTCGAGTTGCAGTGATTGTGCTATTATGCCGATATAATCGTAGGCAGTTAGGCTGCGGGCGTGGCGTGTGCGCACGTCCATATGCGCTGTGAGGAATAATAGAATGATAAAACAACGTACCTTAAAGAATGTAATCAGGGCGGCAGGCGTTGGCCTGCACACGGGGGAAAAGGTCTACCTGACCTTGCGTCCAGCCGCAGTCGATACCGGCATCGTGTTTCGCCGTACCGATCTTGAGCCGGTCGTGGAAATCGCGGCCCGTCCCGAAAATGTGGGCGACACGCGCCTCTCCACCACGCTGGTGCATGACAAGGCGCGCATCTCCACGGTGGAGCATCTATTATCCGCCCTGGCCGGGCTCGGCATCGATAACGCCTATATCGACCTTAGCGCGGCGGAGGTTCCGATCATGGACGGCAGCGCCGGACCGTTCGTGTTCCTCATTCAGTCCGCCGGCATCGAGGAACAAAACGCACCGAAGGGCTTTATCCGCATCAAACGCACCATCGTGGTCGAAGAAGGCGACAAGTGGGCGCGCTTCGATCCCTTCGAGGGCTTCAAGGTTTCCTTTTGTATCGATTTCGATCACCCGGTGTTCCGTGGCCGCCGCCAAGACACCTCGGTGGATTTCTCCACCACCTCGTTCGTCAAGGAAGTCAGCCGCGCGCGCACCTTCGGCTTCATGCGCGACCTGGAATTGCTGCGCAACAAGAGCCTGGCGCTAGGCGGCAGCCTGGATAATGCCGTGGTGATGGACGACTATCGCATCCTCAACGAAGACGGCTTGCGCTATGAAGACGAGTTCGTTAAACACAAGGTGTTGGACGCCATCGGCGATCTATACCTGCTGGGCCATAGCCTGATCGGGGCCTTCAGCGGCTACAAGTCCGGCCACGAGCTCAATAACCGTCTGCTGAGGCAATTGATCGCCACCGAAAACGCCTGGGAACTGGTCACCTTTGACGACGAGCGCCTCGCGCCCATCTCCTATATACGGCCGGTCTATGCATCTTAGAGGCAGTAGCGAGTGACGAGCAACAACACGTAACCCACCTGTAGCGTGCGCCATGCGCACGATTCAAAACCGCCTTTTCGATAACCGCAACAGCACCTCTTTAAGCGCCGGGTCGGTGCTGGTCTCCGCTACACTGCTGATGAGCGCCGCCACGCGCGGCGACAGGCTACGGGGTTTACTCACCACTTCCGGCTGAACCCGGGCCTGTGGACAAACTTTTACGCGGATGCTGCGCAGTTCCCCGAAGCCGGGCGCCCTATTAAGCTGCGCCAGCATGGCCGCGACCTGAAAGCGCAGCTTGGCCGCCCAGGCCGGCGAATCCGCGTGTAGCACCAGCATACTGTCCTTGATATTGGCCACCCGGCAGTGCTCGTTCAGCGGCGGACTCAGGCCCTCATGCACTATCCGGGTGGCCTGCTGCAGGCGCTGGGCGTGGTCCAGCAAGCGGCGCAGATCGCCGCCCTCTTCGATGAGCAATTTACCGACGGCCTTGGGATATTTCATGACGGAGACTCGGGGGCATGGCAGCCTGAATATGTTATACGTTATAATATGCGCATCCCACACAGGCAGCCATATGGATACCTCTAAAAATGCGTCTTTCTAGCTTTATGCGGCGTTGAAATTCCGCTCGGAATGCTCATGTACTACCGTGTACACTCCGCTTCCTCGCAGAATTTCGCCTAGCCTAAAGCCAAAATCCACTATTTTTAGAGGTACCCATACGAGTGAAGGCGGCTAAACGAACAGGGCATTGCACCTGCCGGGTTCTTTGCTCCGACAGTTTAAAACTTACTCCGGCTGTCCAATCTTCCCCTTTCTAATATGTCTCACTTTGGATAATGGCAAGTAAATTTCTCAGTAAAATCTTCGGCAATCGCAACGAACGCCTGTTAAAGCGCCTGTATAAGACGGTTGCGCAGATCAACGCGTTGGAGCCGCAATGTAGCGCCTTGAGCGATGCTGAATTACGCGCCAAGACCGATGCATTTCGCGCCCGCTACGCCCAAGGCGAGACGCTTGATGAGCTATTGCCGGAGGCCTTTGCCGCGGTGCGTGAGGCGGGCAAACGGGTGCTGAACATGCGCCACTTTGACGTGCAGTTGATCGGCGGCATGGTTTTGCACAGCGGCAAGATTGCCGAGATGCGCACCGGCGAAGGCAAGACCCTGGTCGCCACGCTGGCCGCTTACCTCAACGCCCTCTCCAATCAAGGCGTGCATGTGGTCACCGTCAATGACTACCTGGCGCGCCGTGACGCCGCCTGGATGGGCAAGATTTACAGCTTCCTGGGCATGACCACCGGCGTGGTGATCGCCGGCATGGACTCGGACGAAAAACGCGCCGCCTACGCCGCCGACATCACCTACGGCACCAATAACGAATTCGGCTTCGACTACCTGCGCGACAATATGGCCTTCACCACCGCCGCGCGCATGCAGCGCAGGCTGAACTTCGCCATCGTCGATGAAGTCGATTCCATCCTGATCGACGAGGCACGCACGCCGCTGATCATCTCCGGCCCCACGGACGACAATTCCGAACTCTATCAGAAGATGAATCTGCTCATCCCGAAATTGACCCGGCAGATGAAAGACCCTTCCAAAGAGCAGGAGGACAAGCTGCGTCTGACGCGCGAGGTTGAGGAAGGCCCCGGCGATTATTATGTCGATGAAAAGGCGCGCCAGGCCTACCTCACCGAGCAGGGTCACGAACATGTCGAAGACCTGCTCACCGAGGCCGGTATTCTACAGGAAGGCGAGAGCCTGTATGACGCGGCCAACATCAGCCTCATGCATCACCTGAATGCCGCGCTGCGCGCCCACGCGCTGTATCACCGCAATGTGGAATATATCGTCAAGGACAAGCAGGTCATTATCGTCGATGAATTCACCGGGCGTACCATGCCGGGGCGGCGCTGGTCGGAGGGCCTGCATCAGGCCGTCGAGGCCAAGGAAGGCGTGCCCATCCAAAACGAAAACCAGACCCTGGCCTCGATCACCTTCCAGAATTATTTTCGCCTCTATAAAAAACTCTCCGGCATGACCGGCACCG
>DATECT010000099.1:0-19016 GCA_035286765.1 Gammaproteobacteria bacterium | reverse complement strand
TAATCAGCGGCGCGGCGTCGTAGGACAGACTGATATGTTCCGCATTGATGACCAACTTGCCCGAGGCTTGGCCGCTGTCGACGTTGAGCCGCACATTCCCCAACTGATTGCGGCGCTTGGCGCGCTCCTCGCGCAACGCGTATAGGGCGCGCACGCGGCCCTCGTTGCGGGTGCGCCGCGCCTTGATGCCTTGACGTATCCACACCTCTTCTTGCGCCAAGACCTTATCAAACTTGGCGGCGTGGTCGGCCTCGATGGCGAGATTTTCTTGTTTTTTCTGCAAGTAATGCGTGTAGTTGCCCGGCCACGAGGTGAGTTGCCCGCGATCCAGTTCGACAATGCGGGTAGCGAGATTTTTCAGCAGGGTGCGATCGTGAGTGATAAAGAGCAGCCCGCCATTGAAGTTGAGCAGTAACTCTTCCAGCCACTGGATGGCCTCGATATCCAAGTGATTGGTGGGCTCATCAAGCAGCAGGAGATCAGGCTCGGCCACCAGCGCCTGCGCGAGCGCGACCCGCCGTTTCCAGCCGCCGGACAGTTCGCTGACCAATTTGTCGGCGGGCAATTCCAGGCGGCTCAAGGTGGTTTCGATGCGCTGCTGGAAGCGCCAGCCGTCTTTGGCCTCCAGGCTGTGCTGCAATTCGGACAGGCGTTGCAAGGCAACACCGTGCGGGTCATCGTCCAGCAGTAATAAGGTATGGTGGTAATCGGCCAATACGGTGCCGAGTTCACCCAGCCCTTCCGCGACGGTATCAAACACGCTGCGTGTCTCCCGCAACGGCAGGTCTTGCGCGAGGTAGGCGATGCGCAGACTGGATTGGCGACGCACCACGCCGTCGTCGGGCAGGATGGCGCCGCGCAGGATCTGCATCAGGGTGGACTTGCCTGCCCCGTTACGCCCGATCAGGCACACGCGTTCCTTGGCGTCGATAGCCAAATCCGCTTTATCGAGCAGCGTATGATGCCCAAAGGCAATGGAAACTCTTTCAAGACTAATAAGGGGCACGGGCTACAAGACTTTAGTGAGGGTGAATAAGCTGGGCAAGCGTTCTGAGATTTTACCTGGATAAACAGATTATACGCCGAGTGCAGGAAATTGTTTAAGGAAAGACGCGGGTTTGTGCCTGGCGGCAGGCAACCCGCACAGCAGGTATGACCATGGGAGCAGCCGTATATTAGATAGACTCCCCTCCCGTTGATTCGGTACGGACGCTAATAAACCCTGATGGTAATCACCCGCCGCCGCATGGAGACGCCGTCCGTGGCGGTGAAGGTAACCGTAAAGCTGCCCCTGGTTCGTATCTTCGGCCAGTAAAACACGCCATTGGCAGCATTGAAGCTCGCGCCCGTCGGTAAACCTATCGCACCCAGCCTCGGCAGTGTGCCGTTGGCATCGCTTGCCGTTACCTTGAAATTGAGGGTACTGCCATAGGCCACGCTCTTATTGGCGATCGGGCCGAATACCGGTGCTACGTTGTTCAAGGTTACGGTAGCCGCATTGGATGCCGTCAGCCCGCCATCATCGGTTACCGTCAACTGAAACACCATATTACCCAAGGCGCGGGGGGCGGTGAATTGCAGGCTTGGGGTATTGAACCCCTGCAAGACGGCGGCAGGCCCGCTGAGTTGCCGCCAGACATATTTCACGATGGCGCCATCGTCGGTGGCCGTGCCATTCAGGCGCACCACCACCGCAGGATTCACGCGTATGGAGGGGCCCGCGCTGACGATAGGCCGCTGATTGGCCCCGTTCCTCACCGCCGCCGACGCGTTCACAATTCCCGGCCCGCACAGTTGTGCATTACAACTCGGATCGGGAAAAGCGCGCGCCGTGGCCTGAAGCTTTTCCAGCACTTGCTGCGGCGTCAGCGTCGGTTTGACTGATAGCATGAGCGAAACCACACCCGTTATATGAGCCGTCGCCATGCTGGTGCCCTGGTAAAAACGGTAACTATCGGCGGCAGGTGATGTGGTGCCCGTATTCAGGATGGAATCAATGCCATTGGGATCATTATAGAAAGATTGCGCGCCGCCCGGTGCGCTGATATCGACCACTGAACCATAGTTACTGTAATAGGCCCTGCCGCCGCTGCGGGTGGTAGCCGCCACGGCGATGACGTTATTGCAACTGGCCGGACTGGTATTCGCCGCGTCGGTATTGCCGTTTCCGGCAGCGACGACAATCACCTTGCCCGCCGCAACGATGTCGTTAATAGCAGTTTGTTCGGCAATGCCGCACGCTATGCTCGCCCCAAGGCTCAAATTTAATACCTGCGCGGGGTTAGGATTCGCCGGCGCACCCGGCACCGGCAATCCCGCTGCCCAACGCATGCCATCGATGATATCGGATAGATAACCGCCGCACTTTCCAAGCACGCGCACCGGCAATATTTTCGATGTCCAATTAACGCCGGTTACACCGATGCCATTATTGCTGGCGGCGCCAATCGTGCCTGCCACATGGCTGCCATGCCATACGCTATTACTCGCGCCGCAGCCTTGAAAAAAACCACTGCTGTTTTCGGCAGGCGTGACCCAATCACCGGGATCGTTCGCATTGCCATCACGGCCATCGCCGTCATTAGCGATGCGCGCATCGTTGATAAAATCATAGCCGGGCAAGATACGGCCCGCAAAATCGGCATGGTTGCTTAGAACGCCCGTATCGATCACCGCCACCACAACATTGGCCGAGCCGGTAGTCACATCCCAGGCGCCGGGAAGTCGAATGCCGCCGCTATCTTCATAGTAGTGCCATTGCTGAAGGTATAACGGATCATTGGGCACTAACGCCGGGCGTGCGAATTCATCAGGTTGGACAAACACCACATCGGGACTCGCCTGTAACAGCTTGGCAATTTCTTTTGCTGTTTTTCCATCGACGGGGCGAGGTAATTTTACAACTTGTAAATCGCCCGAGGCGCCGCGCAGGCGAGACAACACAATCCCTGCCCTGCTACTTAACTTGGAAATCTTGTCGTTTAATTGGGATGCCGTAGCCGCGGTTGCTTGAGGATTAAATTTGACAATGAGCCTGTCGGTTACATCCGTTGCTTGTTCAGCAGACGTGATATTTGCTATTGCTGCCGCGTGGCTAACAACAGGAAATGTTAATACTACTATGATCTGCCACCATACTAACCGGGCAGCCATTTATTGATGCCTCGCTAACTGTTCTTTCTGCACATACACCACATCGGCTCTCTTGGCGAGACGCTGCACCGTCTCATCCAGCGCAATATCTCCTTGCGCAGAGGTAACGGCGAACACGTGCGCCCCGCCCGACATAGGCCGCAGGTAGCTTAGGGTGGCCCCGCTCTCGCGCGAGAGTCGCCGCATAAAATCAGCGGCTGCCGGATCGGCGACGGCGGTCGTGAATTTAACGATGAGCTGTGCGGCGGGAGGTTCTGCAGCAGGCGCCCGACCTACGCTGTAGACCGGCAGGGTGATGACCATTATTAACAGGCCGTAGGATATATAGCGCATTATGAGATATCCTGAGGGTGAGCTTCCATTCTAGCCCCTGAATCTCAACAGTGTGTATATATTTTTTATGTTTTTAGCTTGCCTGCCCGTTATTATTTTTTATACTCACCAGCACCACGCCAAGCAAAATAATCAGCATGCCTACGATCTGGGCGCTGCTCATTTTCTCATTCAGCAGCCACCACCCCAGCAACACGGCCACAGCGGGATTGACATAAGCATACGTGCCCAACTGCGCAGGCGTGACAGTATGCAACAACCAGATGTAAACTGCATAGGTGACCGAGCCGAATACAATTAAATATACCAGCGCTGCCGTTCCCTCAGTTGTCCACGTCCAGCGACTGCCCTCCCCCAGCGTAAAGCCAATAATACAAAGCATGATGCCGCCCACCAGCATCTGCATGGCGGCGGCCATTAACGGCGGTATGCTGGAGGGTTGGCGTTTACCGTACATAGAGCCGCTCGCCCATGATAGCGCGGCCAGCAAGATGCCCAGTTGCCCCCACCAATGATCCATCGATAATGACCCGCTATGCGGGAACAACAATACAGCGACGCCCGCGAAGCCGATAACCAAACCGAGTAAGACTTGCTTGCTTAACGCCTGGCCCTGCTTGCCCAAGGTGCCAAACCCGGCGATCCACAATGCAGTGGTCGCCACGATGAGTGCAGCCTGGTTGGAGGCCACCCACTGCTCGCCCCACACCACCAGACCGTTACCGCCCATCAGCAGGAACGCACCTACGATCACAATCGGTTTCCACTCGGCGAACGAGCGCGGCAATGTCATGCCTTGTGACCACGCATAGGCGCCGATCACCAGTCCGGATATTACAAAGCGCACACCGGCGAACAGCGCGGGTGGCAGGTGCTGCACGCCCACGCGAATCGCCAGATAAGTGGAACCCCACACCAGATAAAGCATCAGAAAGGCCAAAGCAATCTTGGCGCGCGAAACAGGGACGCTCATATCAAATGAAATGGCTAAATATTGAAATATGAATGATTAAACGGATTGCCGGTGTCCGTCCGGCTTCCATGCAGGGGCAATGACATTCGGCATACTGGAACGCTGCAGCAGGCGCGCTGGTGCCAGGGTAAATTCACCGTAGCGTTGATTGATTTTATCGACTACGCCATTGAGCGCGCCGGTTTTGTCCGGCGCAGCGAATAAATCGGGCTGCCGGTATTGCGCGTGGGGATCGAGCGCCGTTATCTGCACTTGCGAGACCGGCTCGCCCGACCACATCCGCGCCATCATTAACTGGCACAGGTGATAAATGGTCTTGCCATCATTAGTCGGTTCCGCCAAACGCAGCTTGCCGCCTATCCAATCATGCTCGGCGCGCAAGCCGATAGAAAAATGCTGCGCCTGCAGCGCGTGACGGCGCAGCCGCGCACCGACCTTTTCGCTCATATGCAGCAAATACGTCAACAATATCTCCGCATCGCGCGTGCCGGGCGGTATGACCTTGCCGTGCCCCAGCGATTTCGGTGCGGCCACGCTGAGCTGCACCTGATCGGGATCCTTGCCCTGGCACATCAGCCAAATGCGCCGCCCCACATTACCGAAGCGCCGCGCCAGGACGCCCACCGGCAAACGCGCCACATCGCCGCAGGTATAGGCCCCGTGGGCGGCTAGGAAATCGCCGATGCCGTCGGCAATACCGGATAGCGCTGTGGCGGGCTCCCGCGCCAAACGCTCACGCGCCTCCCCAGGCGGGATAATTACCAGGCCGTTGGGTTTAATGAGATTGGCGGCAAACTTGGCCGTGGTCTTATCGCCGCTGATCCCAATCGAACAAGGCAAGCCGCTGACCTCGCTAACCTTGGACTGCACCATGCGGCCTATCTGCTCGGGGCTGCCGTGCAGGCTCTGACAATGGGTAATATCCAGGAAGGCCTCGTCTACCGAAAACACCTCGACGTCCGGGCTGATGGTCTGCAAGGCGCGCATAATAACCGACGACATCGCAGCATACACATAAGGACGGCTGGCGCGCTGCACCAAGGCCGGACACAACACACGCGCTTCGCGCAGGCGCATGCCGGTATGCACACCATAGGCGCGGGCCTCGTAGGAACAGGTAATGATGGTCGTGCCCTGCTCACCATTGGTCACGGCGATCGGACGGCCACGCAATTCGGGGAAATCCTGCTGTTCGATAGAGGCAAAAAAGGCATTCATGTCCACATGCAAAATAGCACGAGGCCATGGCGAGGAAATGAATTCGTTACTCACGAGTGCCTTTATTGCTTCTTAAGGTGGCCCTTGAAAGATGGCGGAGAGGGCGGGATTCACTCGGTGCATCCATGCACCTCGCCCTACGGGCAGCGCTCGCGCTGTGCGAATCGGCTATCGTGCCGATTCGTCGAACCCAGCTATTGAAACGCGGGTTCAAATCCCGTAACACATTCATCCATTTTTATAATGGGCGGTCTTAGACCGCCCATTATAAAAATGGCGGAGAGGGCGGGATTCGAACCCGCGTGGCGTTGCCGCCCAACCGATTTCGAGTCGGTGCCGTTATGACCGCTTCGAGTACCTCTCCATCTTGTATAGAATACCTGTTAGGCACGGCGGCGACAACCCTCGATTATCGATTATGCTTTATTCTCAATAACTTAGCAGCCTATAATAGTTGCCATGAACATCGTCTTGCTGGACCGCGATACCCTTGCGGAGAATATTAACTTCCCCCCACCCAAGCTCACCGGCTGTAACTGGCGCGAGTACGAGACAACGGCGGCCAACCAAGTGGTTGAACGTGCACTTGATGCACAAGTAATTATCACCAATAAGGTCCCCTTGCGGGGTGAATTAATCAGCCGGCTACCGGTATTGCAACTGATTGCCGTGGCCGCGACCGGCGTTGACCATATCGATATTGCGGCGGCTCAACAACGTAATATAGCCGTTTGCAACGTCAGTAATTACGCACAGCACAGCGTGGTAGAACATGTGTTTAGTATGCTGCTCGCCTTGCGCCGCCATACCCCTGCTTACCATCAGGCAGTACTACGCGGCGACTGGTCGCGATCGGATAACTTTACGCTGCATGGCGCGCCTATTCACGAATTGCGCGGCTCGACGCTGGGCGTTATCGGCACAGGTAATCTCGGCCAAGCCGTTGCGCATCTGGCCGATGCCATGGGGATGTATGTGCTGCTGGCGGAAAAACGCGGCGCGCAATTTACCCGCCCTGCCCACGCACCTTTTGAGGAAGTATTGTATAACAGCGACGTGCTCACCCTGCATGTGCCGCTCACCCCGCAAACGCGTCATTTAATTGGTCGCGCTGAACTGGCCTCCATGAAACCCAACGCCATTCTCATCAATACCGCGCGCGGCGGTGTGGTCGATGAAGCCGCGCTGGCCGATGCGTTGCGTGCCGGGCACATCGGCGGTGCTTGTATCGATGTATTGAATGAAGAACCGCCGCCACCCGATCACCCACTATTGGCGGCGGATTTGCCTAATCTCCTTATCACGCCGCATATTGCCTGGGCTAGCATAGAGGCCCAACAAAGATTGGCGGCGGAGGTCGTGGCCAATATCGAGGCCTATTTTAGCGGCAAGCAGCGTAATCGGATTGTTTGACCAAACGCGCGATGCACCTATGACTAGCGGCCACGGGCACAGCCAGAGATTATATTATGCCGAAGAGTTTGAGCAGGATAATCGCGCTGATCGGCACGCCTAGTATCCACAGTAAGATCATTCTCATATCGCACCCTCCTGGGGACAACATTTATGGATGAATCAACTTACACAGCTTATACATGTAATTAAAAGGTGCGTAAAAACGCCACTTTGTATTAATTTTTTGCCTGTCAGCGAAAATGTGCAGCTAAATCAAACTCCAAAATATACATTATTTTATGCAACAATTTTATGACCGGATGGCCTCTGGAAGGTTCCATGGTGACAATCTAGCCGTATCCCACACATGGCCCGTATTAGCCGCAAAGGCAGCCCCCGGAATTCTGTCCTACCACACGAGATCATTCTCCCAATAGTTCGCTTAAAGGCTGCATGGGTTCGATACGGTCACAGATGGCCTTGATCACCATCATGATTGGAATGGCCAGTAAAACCCCCCATACTCCCCACAACCATGTCCAGAACAACAAGCCAATAAATACCACTGCGGCATTCATACGGGCGGCGCGGCTGGTGAGCCACGGGGTAAGCAGAAAACCTTCCAGACTGGTAATCACCAGGGATATGCCTGATATCAGCAAGGCCATGGTGAAGGTGCCGAATTGCAGGAAGGCGACCAAGGCTATACCGCTTGTTACAATAACCGGACCCAGGTATGGAATACTATTAAGCAGTCCCGCGGCAATGGCCCATACGCCAGCGTGTTCCAGTCCCATCCAGCGGAAGGCAATCCAGCTAGCCACGCCCACCAAGGCACTGGTAAATACCTGGACCAGCATATAGCGCTGAATCTGGGTGTTAATGTCATCCAGAATATGCACGGTAATCTTTTTCTCGCTCAAGGTCGGGCCGGCAATTTTTACCAGCTTGCGTTTATAGAGATCACCGGCAACCAACAGGAAATAAACGAGGAACAACACCATTACTACTTGACCGAGCACCATGAGCGCACCCATCGATCCCAACCAAAGATAACTGCGCACATCCAAGGCCGGCTCCTCAATCTGTACGCGCATTACCTCCTTATTCACAATCGTGCCCATACCCGTTGCCTCGGCGGTAGCCTGTTCCAAGTCCGAGGCTGCCTTCTGCATCTTTTCAATAGCACCCGCGCCACCACTCTGTCCCTTATGCAGCGACCGCGTGAATTTCTGTACCGCTGTCGGCAACTGCTCGACCACAACGGCTACATCATCACGCAAGGTGTAAACAGAATAACTTATCCCGCCCACAATAGTGATCAGCACGATAGCCGCGCCTAATACGCGCGGAACCTTCAAGTTTTCCAGCCCGGTAACGAGAGGACTTAGTGCATACGTGATTAATATGCCTACTACCAGTGGGATAAAAAAGGCCTGCCCCCATTGCAGCACAAACATGGTCGCGAAGGCAGTGAGAATCCACAAGGAGATATTTCGTACAGACGGGGGACCACGAACCTCTAACTGCTCAGGCGGGGCATCAACAGGCGCCGCCGTTGGGGCGCTATCCATGTTCTCCACTTTTGCACTGCCTTGCATATGCGCTCCTTGCCTCACGCAATTCGATATTTAACCAACGACGCTTGCTGCCCCGTCATTAGCAATGACGGGCGTATCCAAGGCCGCATAGACAGGAGCAGCTTAACTTCTGCATTTACAGCAAGCAGGTTAAACGAGTGCTACGATCGCTTGGCGCCGATGACGACCAATACTATCCCGCCTACTAACGCTAATGCACCCAACACCGGCGGCAGCGGTATGGTTTTTTCGGTATCGGCCGTAGCCTCCAGCGGGCCAATATCAATCACCTTCTCGCGGGTCGTATAGGTAATGCCCTGGTAAGCAAGCGCTACTACACCAAGCACAATTAATATGATGCCGATCATGGTCGCTGATTTCATAAAATACCTCCTGGCGATATTATTTTTAGAATGTCATACCGGCTTACGACCCTGAATGATGCGAATGAGCACAACGATAATGGCAATGACCAGCAGGATGTGAATGAAGCCGCCGATGGTGTAGGAGGTCACTATTCCTAGCGCCCATAAGATGAGTAGAATAACCGCGATAGTCCATAAAATATCCATATTAAGCTCCTTCCTTTTGAGTAAGTGCCGGATGACGGCTTGCTTCCCCTGCTACATTAAGCGACATCTTGGCTGGAAATGCAAATAGTTTGCTATTTCAAACCATGGTGAAACGGCCCGCCCATAAACCAGCCAATTTAGTATCAATAAGTTTACACTTAGAGAAGACGGCGGTCTGTTTAGCGGGACAATTTTGTTGGAAAGATGGCTACTTTACAGGATAGCCGCCTGGCGAGCCAACAAGCGTAGGGTCAATTAGGTGACAGCCGTAATCCACCAAGATTTCGTTAATATTCCAACCGTTGTCATGCGGTGCAGTAACTTCAAAGTTCCAAGAAAATCAATGGGGTCTACCATAGAATTTGTGGATGACACCCGCTGGCAAGAAGCGTAGCATTTTCTGCTGGCGGGGGCGTGGCTCATGGGGTCCGTGGTTTGGCGACAAATGTCACTCGGCTCTGAAATGCCGCCCCCGTCATCCACATCATCCGTTACGCCTGCCGGGATGGTGCCAATCGTGAGATCGTGGCTCTGCATGTAGACGCGACGTGCGGATGATTTCTCACCGCATAACCTGGTCAGGAGCCACCGATGAACCCACAAACCCTACGCGTCGGCATCGACGTCGGCAGCGCGCGTCACCGCGTGGCTGTTGGGCTGCCCGACGGCCAGCTCATCGACGAATTCGACATTGAGCATCATGCCGACGGTTTTAGTCAATTCTTTCAACGCATCAATACCCACGAAGATCGTCACCGGTTGCCGGTGAGCGTCGCCATGGAAGGCCACAACGGCTGGGCGAGGCCGCTCGATGGCCAGATACGGCGCCGTGGCTGGCAACTCTACAACGTCAACAACCTCAAGTTGGCGCGCTACAAAGAGATTTTCCCTGCGCCCGCCAAGACCGATACCATCGATGCACGACGCATTCTCGAACTGTTCCAACTCTCTGCCCACCTACCCGTCGCGCGCAACGCATTGCAAGAAATTGCCCCGACACCTGCCGTGAACGACAAGCTCAAGCGCTTGACCCGGCGACGCAAGCAACTGGTAGTCGAGCGCGTTCGTATCGTCAACCGCTTGCACGCTGACTTGCACGCCATTTCGCCGGGGCTTGCCGCCAGCACCGGCGATGTTGCCAACGTCTGGTTTCTGAATTTCTTGACCTGCCGGGACGCGTTACCCGAGCTCGCCAAGCTGCACATGAAAAGTCTGTTGGCGATCCCCGCTGTGGGACAGAAATACGCAAGCCGGATTCAAGCCTGGCAACACCATGCCAGCTTCGCGCCCGAGGTGGAATTCGTCGGCGCCATGATCCAGCAAGATGCCCGCCGTGTGCAAGCACTGAACGCCGACATCAAGACACTGGATTGCAGCATCCAGGCAACAGCACTGGATTCCGCCCTGGCTCAGACGATGCTCTCCATTCCGGGCTTTGGCGATACCTCGGCGGCGGAACTGGCGGGCGAGATCGGGACGATGGATCGCTTTGAGTCGGAGGCAGGGCTTGCGGTGTATGCCGGCATGGCGGCGCTCGACAACAGTTCGGGCAAGAAGACCGCCGCGCGAGCGCCGAGGCAGGTGAACACAAGGGCCAAGGCGGCAATGATGGTAGCGCTCGCGCGGCATTACCCGCAAGTGGGCGCATCGCGGGCTTACTACAACAAGAAACGCGCCGAGGGCAAGAAGCATAATCAGGCAGTTCGTGCGTTAGGACGACACCTGATTCGCGTCATATGGGCGTTGGTGAAAAGCGGCAGAAAATACGAAGATCGCTCAAAAAATACTTGAAAATTCTAGCGGGATGTTCAGACTCGATTGATTTACAAGGTTAACGACCATTGCCAGCCCCCAGCTTCAAAAATTAGGCCTTCCACATCAGTCTTGATCAAAATCAATCGAGTCTGACCCCATTGATTTCATGTGACCAAGACCCGCGCAAGGCGCGGGCCGACGCCGAAGCTGCAGCAGCAATTGGCGCGCATCGCGCAGTTGCCGAAGGCGCAACAGCGCTTTGTCATCCAGTTGCTAGAGGGGCTGTTAAATCAGCATCAACAGGCGGCTTGAGCGAATGAAAAACCCGGCGCAGGCCGGGTTTGAAAGCGGGGGTTATTTCTTTATCAGTATTCGGCGCAATATCGATTGCGACTTACGCGGGTTGGAGTGAGGGGGTTATTCTAGGTGCGTGGGTATGCTGGCTTTTTTAGGCTATCGAAAATTTCAACACATTGACTACCTTGAAATGCGCACACACTTCTAATGCTGCGCTCAATTTCAATTAGTTCACTACTATCTAAATAATCTACGAAGCCCGAAATCACTTTTTTATAATTTTTAATATTGTTCCATTGGCCCACCACAATTTCAGGGTGCTGTTTAAATAACTTAAAGAGTTGGTCATCCATGTATTCAGCATAATCTCCGTCTGCATACGTCTTCAAATTAAAATACCGATCAACAGCGAGCCGGTTATTCTTAATTACAAGACTAAATAACTCGTCAATAAACGTATTCGCAGGGCCATTGACAGAAAAGATAGAGGGTAAAGGCTCATTGTGTTTCTGAGCATATGACATGATGCCATCAGCGGCCCACAAAATTCGTATTTCTTTTTCAGTATGCGGGAAAGTTTTTAGAAATCCTTCAACCCCCCTTCTGTCCTCGGCCAAGTAAGCAACTAGCTGGCATAAAAGTTTTCCTAGCTGATCTTCCGTTACGCAACAGGTTGAAAGGACAGTTGCGTTTCTCTCTTTGTAAGCTTGGTCTAGCGTTTTACTAAATTGAAAATACTGAATATCACTGGCCTTGATATCTTTCTCTAAATGGCATAACTCTTCGCTTTGCGCCCCCTCAGTAAAAATCAGAAGGCCGCCTACAATCATTAAGTTAAGTAACAATAATGGTTTCATTACCATACCGATATTACCGTAATAGGATCGCGTAACCGAGGATTAGGATTATTGCTTAGCCTGTCGAGCAGTTCGGTAGCATCATCTGTGGTACGGATGCATCCCTCTGTCTTGGATTGAGGCCCACTTCTGCCCGAGTGTATGCCCATTCCTGTACGGCCAGGAACGTCAAATATAAAATTACCAAAGGAACCATAAGGGCCGTCAGGACCACTTTCCGGATGGGCTTTCCATCTGTCAAAAGGAAATGTGCCGCTGGGCCAAGGGCCGTTGCTAGTAGAGGTGGTGTTATTACCCGCCGGGAATTGATGCACCTTTGTGCTGCCACCCTCGTAAACGGTGACGGTTTGATTCCTACTATCGTAAGTAACTTGGGCCAATCCGAGGGGATCAATAAAACTCAGCGGATTGTTACTAACATAGGTGTACGGGTTCAGCCCACCCGCCAGCCCAATCGGGTCACTCTGGATATAACGGCCTGTTTGAGAGTCATAATCCCTTGCCATGTTGTAGTACAGACCGGTTTCTTTATCGAAGTATTGGCCTGGGAACCTTAAATTATAGTTAAATTTGACTAAATCCCCATCAGGATCTTCATTAGCTGCACCTACCCCAAAAGGATCGCTATCCCAACGCCAAACTATCCGGTTGCTGGTATCGGTAATAACTCTAGGAGCATTCAAATGATCGGCATGGATGTAATAAATATTGTTCCCCCTGAGTACTGCTACGGGGACATTTTCAAGGTAAATTGTTTCTTCGATAGGTAATCCGCTAGCATCGTATTCTCCGATCAAATGCCCCGATTCGTCATACATGAAAACATTCATGCCGCTAACTACGCCAGCCCCATATTTTCGTACCCGCTGTCCGAGGCCGTTAATCTTGTAATAGTTATTACTGGCGCCATAGCTAACCCGTGCTAATCTACCCGTCGCACTATAGATGTAACTATGGCCATTATCTTGGATTAAACTACCCGCCGCATTATAGGTATATGTGCTGAAAATCGGGCCGTTGATCTGATTGAGCCGATTGCTGGCTGAGGCATAGGTGTAAGGGTAAGTATTTGCATCTATACTCAGTGCAGTGCGATTCCCATTGCTATCGTAGCTGTAGCTTTGATTTGTAGTAGGTGTACTGTATTGAATAAGCCGATCTAGAGAGTCATAGCTGAGACTTTGATTAACCGGTATCGTCATTCCGGTTATCCTGTCCGCCGCATCGTAGCTCAAGGTACGCATGCTAGTGCCAAGGACATAAGAAACCAATCTGCCGTCCTGATCGAATTGGCGGGTGTAATTTACACCGTTACCCCATTGCCAATTTTTTGCCGCCCCAAATGGCTGATGTTGGACATTGTTAAGGAGGGGCTGAGCAGCCACGGCTATGGCGCTAACTTGGCCTTGATTATAACTGTACTGAATTACTTTACCGGAAGGGTACGTTATGCTGGCAAGTTGACCCTGACCATTATAAGTATAACTGATCCTCAAACTGAGACCGCCGCCAGTTTGCTGCTTTTGTGTGACTCTTCCTTGTGTGTCATAACTCCACAACGTATCACCATTAGGATCATAAATCCGATAGAGACGCCCAACGGCATTCGCTGCGCCATCGTACAAAAAGGAGACTAAGGCTCCATCAGCATAGGTGATCTTTTTAACACGATTGAGTGCATCGTAGATATAGGTGGTAAGTTTCCCTAGGGCATCAGTCTCTGTTTTAGGATTGCCCGCCTCGTCATAGGTACGGCTTGTCATACCGCTGTCTGGACTTTGAACTTGGCTAAGGTTACCTAAACCGTCATAGTTGTAGGCCGTTGAAAGACCTTTTGGATCGATCACTTGGGTGATCTGATCATTTGCATCATAGGTATATTGGGTAGCTCCGTTGCTTGGATCAACGACTTGAATTAAGCGATTTAAGGAATCATAGATATTATTGATAGCATGGTTTAAGGGATCGATAGCTCCTGTATTATTGCCATTATTATCGTAGGAGTAATTTGTAATTTGGCTCTGCGCGCCAATATCTTGGGCTAAACGATTGAGTTGGTTGTAAACGTGAGCGCGTGTTTGGGTTAACGTATTATTGGCATCAAATATTTCCTCTTTGAGCCGGTTTCCCATTGAATCCAACGTGTATACAATACGATTATCTAAGCTGTCACTGATTTGTATCAGTCGATGCGCTGAGTCATAGCTATAGTTTAAGTAAGCTCCTGTTGGCAAAGTTATACTCGCAATCTGCCCAACAGTATTATAGGTATAGCTGGTAACTTCAGTTCCTATGGTGCTGCTAATCAGCCGTCCTCGAGTATCGTATTGAAGTTGCGTTACTAATCCATTAGGCTCTTTTATGGTAAGCGGATGACCGTGCGCGTCATAGGACGTAATTTGGGTTACCTGATTAAGCGCATTGATTATAGAGGTTAAGTTGCCCGACGCGTCGTAAGTATAGGTGGTAATATCTGTCATATCTAACCGCGGGCCATTTACCGAGGTCATCAAACCTTGTGCGTTATAGATATACTTCCAGGTACGCGCAAGTCCGCCAGCGCTGATAGTTCTCTGTAGAAGATTTCCTTGGGTATCGTAATCCAGCGTTATAACGCGATTTGGCTGCGTGATCTTTACAGGCAAACGAAATATGGGGTGTCATTCGGTCGCTATAGTGCGTGCTAACGCTGTATCCGCAGCCTCTGTACGACTAATTTCCAATCCTCTCTGATCGTGTATATAAGTAGTTTTATTGCTATTAAAATCCGTTCTACTAGAAACAAAACCATTTGCATCATACGTGGCCATGCTACTTTGGCTACCACAAGCGCTGCATGCCGCGTTGATAGCAGTATTCTTTACTTCACCACCCAGTGTGTCAAAACTGTAATTTCTTAGCATACCTAAAGCATCGGTAACACTACCGGTACCATCAGTACCATAGCTTATACTGACCCTCTCAGCTCCATCGGCATGCTCCGAGATTACAGCCCTGCCCTGTGCATCGTAAGTATAGGTAGCGAAACGGGAGCCACTTTCATCAATAATGCCCGTCAAGGCATATGGATAAGTAGTATTCTCGTATAGATAAGTCCGCGCTTTATTGTCAGGATAGGTAACGGAAATGAGTCTTCCAGCAGTATCATAGCTATAAGTATATACACCCCCTGCCGGATCGACCATTTTGCTCAGTCGGCTGGAGGCATCATAGCTGAAGGTTAGACTGCGCCCAAATGGATCGTTAATGCTAATAAGCTTCTCAAGCTGATCATAGTTAAGCGTTTGCTTAAGACCAGCACGATTAGCAATCGAAGTTAATTTACCTTTATCATTATAAATCTCCACTTGATCATTCTCGCTTGAGGTATATTTCCAGCCAGATCGATTGCCATTACCGTCTAATAAAGGTTCTAATTTATCCGTTACATCCGGTGTAGAAATCCAAACATCATTCACCAAAGAAAAGCTATAAAACCTACCATCGTCACGGATAGCGGTAACACTATCCCCTACTGTATAAATATATTTATCAAAGCCTGTTCTCCAGTTATAGCCTACCCTGAGTTGTTTTCCGCCCTTACTATTGTAAAATCGCCGGAATACAAGCGGCATGGAACCACTTCCTGCGTAATCCACATCGACTTGTAATTTATTGCCGGTCGCGTGATTAATGGGATTGCCACTTGCACAGAACTGCGGCACACCTAGCTCCTTGCCAGGTGCTGGACAAACACCGGAGTTTATGAAGTCTGCATCCCTTTCACAATAATAGTTATAGTAATTAATGTATTTATACGTATACGTCGATGGGCAAACATTAGAATAGCTAGCAAAATTGTAGGCGTAGGCGCCGCAAGATACACCGTTATAAATAGGATCCCAACCGCCGTCATTGTAGACGGCTCCGTTTATCCTAAGCTCATAGCAAATAATATTGGACAAACCCAAAGGATATATAATCCTCAGCTCATAACCGCGATTTGCTGCTTCAGTAGCAGCCTTGATATTGTTAGCGAGCTCCTCCCAGGACCTGGCCTGGAGCGCATTGGGAATGGAAATATTCCGCCCACCAAAGGCATAATAGCCGACACTAGGGGAAATTCTTGAGGAGCAGGTAGCGGCATTAATGACAGATATGCCACTTATGAAGATAAGAATAACTGCGATGGCTTTCGTTAATAAAAGCCTGTACTTACATAAAACCTTCCGTAACCAAGCGGTGTTAAACGGGAAACCTAGAGATAAAAAGAAATTCCTAGAAGAACCTTGTGCCTCACAGAAGATTGTGCGATCCATAGTTTACCCCTTATATTTAGGTAATACCTAGATAGTGTCGTCACGAGATTCCTGCCCATAACACGAGGCAACGAATGCACGGCAGCGAGAAACGAGGCTGAATTTTTAGCGTAGCGTGTTGCAATGCCTCGCCAGCGCTTGAGATGCAAAAAGGCGTTCTCGACCAAGTGCCGCAACTGATAGAGATGGTTGTCATAGGCACGTTGCTCCTTGCGATTCTTTCGCGGCGGAATGTGTGCTTGCATGCCCAGCGCGTGCGCCTGCTCAACGATGGCATCACTGTCATAGCCCTTGTCGGCGAGCAGGTGATCCGCACTTATCCCCTCGATCAATTTGCCAGCATGCGTACAATCCGCGTCGGTACCTGGCGTAACAAGTGCTCTGACTGGCATACCATGCGCATCCACGGCCAGATGCAGCTTCGTAGTGAGCCCCCTTTTGTACGGCCCATTGCCTGATTGCCCCCCTGGGCTCCCGCCGCATGAGGATGCACCTTGATGTGGCTGGCATCTATCATCAACCACTCGTAGTCGGGTTCATCGATCAGTTGCTCCAGCAGCTTCTCCCATACCCCGGCATCCCGCCAGCGGCAAAATCTCCGATGGGTGTTTTTCCAGTCCCCGTAGTCCGGCGGCAAATCGCGCCAAGGGGCTCCGGTGCGTAAAATCCAGAATACGGCAATGCCTTCGTATGAATCTTGCGCTTTTGCATCGAACACCTCCTTGGGGCAGTATCCCCTTATCTGGGTGTCCGTGAAATCGGGGGTGGCTCAGTCTGACCCCATTGATTTGGTTTGCGACACGTCGTAACCGGAAATACTTTTAGTCTTGTTTTTAGAATAATACCAGCAAATTCAGCGTGTCAATATCATTAACGAAAATTTTAAAAAACTTCAAATTAATTTCTTTAAAAAATTAAATGTGTAAATAAAAATTAACATTTTTGAATTTTATAATTACTTGGTTGTAATTAAATGTAGTTATCCCTTGTTCTAATGAAGGGGGATAAAGCAATGCATGATTATGATTGGTGTGGAACACGAATGCGGCACCATGGCGGCGCAACGTCTTTGAAAATCAATGGCAGGAGATTAAGAGCGTCTAACAAAATGGCCTTTAAAGTCTACTGTCATTCTGTGCCCTTCGTTATACTCAGAGCCTGCCCTGAGCCTGCCGAAGGGATAAACTCCGCGAAGAATCCATTGGTCCGGCAAGAGATTCTTCGGGTGCTAAGGCGCCCTCAGAATGACAACTCTTATTTTGTTAGACGCTCCAAGAATTATTCAGAGGCTTGCAGCTACAATCCATTTTTGGGTTAATCCGGCTTCTTCAGGATAGCAGGGTATTGAAAAAAGAGTTTTTCAATACCCTGCGGCGCGGCACACGGGCGCGCTGTGAAGCAGCAAGCGGGTAGCCATGGGTACAGTGTTGAAAACACTGTACGGGCAAGCCGGGAAGGCTTGCCCTGGTCCTGCCGGCGTAGCAAGGATTGCGCAGCGCCAGCAGGGCTACCCTGGGCTTGCGCGCGCAGTCTGGAGCGCAGCGCAGCAAGTGCCTCCATTTTTCAAACACCTAAGTGTTTGGAAAATGAAGAAAGGCAAAAACACT
Organism: Gammaproteobacteria bacterium; assembly: GCA_035286765.1. Lineage (GTDB taxonomy): Bacteria > Pseudomonadota > Gammaproteobacteria > SURF-13 > SURF-13 > DATECT01. Next base: position 978 of record DATECT010000099.1, on the reverse strand, counting down.
CTTTTTGCTTTTCGTGGTTGAAAAAGTCCCGGACGGACTTTTTCAACGTCCTGTTAGCCGCGCGGCGAGCCAGGTACGCAGGTCATGGGCCAGTTCAGGGCGGGCCAGCGCGGCGCTGATGACCGCGCGCACATAACCGGCGCGATCGCCGGTATCGAAGCGCTCGCCGGTAAAGCGGCAGGCATATACCGGCGCGCGTTGCGCCAGTATATTCACCGCATCGGTAAGCCAGATTTCGCCGCCCCGGCCCGGTTGCAAGGCGGCGAGTATGGGAAATATTTCCGGTTCGAGCAGGTAGCCGTGAACAGAGGCTATATCACTGGTGATTTTATCGGCGGCAGGTTTTTCAATGATGCCTCGCACGCGCCAAGTACGATCGTCCAGTTCTTCGCCGTCAATCACGCCGTAGCGCTGCGCCTCGGCCTTGGGGACGCGCATGACCGCCGCCACGCTGCCGCCGCCCATGCGCTCGCGCACCGCCACTAACTGCGCGGCCACCGGCGGGTCGGCCACGGTGATGTCGTCGCCCCAGATCATCAAGAAGGGACGCTCGCCGACCAGTTCGCGGGCGCATAATACGGCGTGTCCGTTGCCGAGGGGCTGTTCCTGATACACGATACTGATTTTCGCCAAGGTTTGGCCGCGCCGCGCCAGTTTTAAATCGGCCTCGCGGCCCTCTGCCTGCAGGCGCTGTTCCAGCGCGGGTGCGGCCTCGAAATAGGCGTCCAGGGCGCGCTTGCCGGGAGCACTCACTACGATCACCTCTTCGACGCCCGCGGCAACCACTTCGGAAATCACAAAATCGATCACCGGCCTGTCCAGCAGCGGCAGCATTTCCTTGGGGATAGTTTTGGTGACCGGCAGGAAGCGCGTGCCCAGTCCAGCCGCCGGGATCACCGCCACCCGCACGGGTTGCCGCCGCGCAGGGCCGTTAGCTGAAGCGTTGTGCGGGTCGGGCATGGATTACTGTGTCGTAGT
>DATECT010000098.1:0-2888 GCA_035286765.1 Gammaproteobacteria bacterium | reverse complement strand
GGTAATTACCGCGCTGGGCAACCAATTACCCTCGATCTCCAGCGACATGGTATTCACCCTGTCCAGGTGAAAGAGGGCGTATATTCCAATAAACAGCGATAAGACGAGAACCGCCAGAAATGCGGTGGTCAGCTTTGTGATAATTCGGAGATTATTAAACCATTGCATACTTCACCCTTTTGCCTGCAGCCAACCACTGGGTTATGATCTGCTAATGTTGTTTTATATGCTAACAAACTAGTGAGTCAGCCTATCTCCCTTACCGAAACAACTGGAATGCATTTTAGGCGTCCTTGATAAAGGGCCACATATACTTATTCAATCCCTTCGTCCATTGCCATTGTAAGTCATTCGGCAAAGCGTGTGTTGACATGAGACTTCGTCTAATCCAGGACAGGCTTGCCTAAAGTCGGTGGGCTTAGAGTATGCCCCGGGCTTGCCGAAAGGATCAACTCCGCGCAGCACTAGGTATTGCTGGTCCGACCACTGTTGCACCCCTCCCAGGGGTGCCCGCGAACGGCCTCTACCAAAACTTACCGGCAAAATCCGCTTACCCGGTGAACATCCACTCCATTAGGGTATAATGCAGTGTTTGCCCTTGTGACCAACAGACTCCAACCATACTACTCTTGTATATCTTAGTAAGGAATATTCTTTAAAAGCCATGGCCAGCAAACCTACCGACAAGGAGTTGCGCGCGCGCGTCAAATTACTGGGTAACCTACTCGGCAATGTGTTGCACGCCCAGGCCGGGGGCAGGGTGCTCAAGGCCGTGGAAATGTTGCGCAAGGGCTATATCGGTCTGCGTCAAGACCCCAACCCGCGTAAACGCGCTCGGCTTTCACGGCTGACTGCCGCACTGGATGCCCTCACCCTCACCCATGTGGTACGGGCCTTCAGCACCTACTTCAGCTTGGTCAACATCGCCGAAGAGGCCCATCAGCACCGCGGCCGCCGTGCGCAGGTGCGCGGCGGTGGACCACTGTGGCTAGGTTCGTTCGACCAAACGCTGCGCCAGTTTCAGGCCCAGGGCATCAGCGTCGAACAATTGCAAACCTTGCTCGATAGACTTGCCTATATCCCGGTGATCACCGCCCATCCCACCGAGTCTAAACGCCAGACCATTATGGAGGCCTTGCGGCGCATTTTTATCACCAGCGAGCGTCTCAACGACTCACGTTTGGGTAAGGGCGAACGCCAGGAAATCACGCAATTATTGGAGGCTCAGATCCAAATCCTGTGGAAGACCGACGAGGTGCGCGCTACCCGTCCGCAGGTGCGCGATGAAATTAAAAACGGCCTGGTCTACTTTCATGAATGTCTATTCCAGGCCGTGCCGACCATGTACCGCTACCTGGAAAAAGCGGTGCAAAAAACCTATGGCAAAGGCCTCAAGCCGGGACAGACTATCACGGTGCCGAGCTTCCTGCGCTTCGGCTCCTGGATCGGCGGCGACCGCGACGGTAACCCCAACGTAAAACCCGAAACTACCCTGCTCGCCTTGCGCCTGCAAACGCGCTCGGTGCTGCTGGAATATCTAAGCCGTATCATTGCCCTGAGCCGGGTGCTCACCCACTCCAGCCAACTCTGTCAGCCCTCCCAGGCCCTGCGCGATAGCCTCGAAATCGACGAACAGTTTTGCTACAAAACCTTCGGCGACAACCTGGAGCGTTTCCGCTACGAGCCTTACCGGCGCAAGTTATACGTCATACGCTACCGCCTGGAATGCAATCTGCGCACGGTGAAAAAGCGTATCGAGGGCGATAACATTACGGTGCTGGAGGGCGGCTATGGCGCCGCGCAGGAATTGCTTAATGATCTTTACCTGATCCGCGATTCGCTAATCAGCCACGGCGACCACAGCATCGCCGAGGCCGAGCTACAGGATCTGATCCGGCTGGTGGAAAGCTTCGGTTTTTTCCTGTTGCGCCTCGATGTGCGCCAGGAATCGTCGCGCCATACCCAGGCCGTGGCCGAACTGTATTCCCGCCAGTCTGAAAATATCGATTACCTTGCCCTGCCCGAAGCCGGGCGCATGCAACTGCTGGCGAGCACCATCCGCCAAGGCACCCTGACGGCAGATAAGGATAACCTGAGCGCACCCACCCAAGAAAGCCTGGCGGTATTCGAGACCATGGCCGCCATGCTCAAGGAGGGCGGGGCGCAGGCCTTCGGCAGCTACGTCATCTCCATGACCCATTGCGCCAGTCATGTGCTGGAAGTGATGTTACTGGCCTGTCAGGCCGGGCTGGCCGGAAAGACGCAAGACGATGCATGGTTCTGCCATCTGCGCATCGCGCCACTGTTTGAAACCATCGACGACCTGCAACGCATCGAGGTAGTGCTGGCCACGCTGCTGGAAAATCCTGTTTATGCCGAGCTGTTGAAGGCCTCCGGCAATCAGCAAGAGGTCATGCTGGGTTATTCCGATTCCTGTAAAGACGGCGGCATCCTCGCCTCGGCGTGGATGCTCTACCAAGCGCAAAAGAAAGTCACCGCACTCACACGCGCGCACGGCATAGAGTGCCAACTGTTCCATGGGCGCGGCGGCACCATCGGGCGCGGCGGCGGCCCCACCCACGAATCCATCCTGGCGCAACCGCAAGGCACCGTGCACGGCCAAATCAAATTCACCGAACAGGGCGAAATGGTTTCGTATAAATACAGCAATACGGAAACTGCCGTGTATGAATTATCGGTGGGCGTCACCGGCCTGATGAAGGCGAGCCGCTCGCTGATTCAGCCGCCCACGCCCGACAACGCGGAATACCTGCACATCATGGGAGAACTGGCCGAACTGGGCGAGCAAATCTACCGTGATCTTACCCGCACCCCCGGCTTCCTGGATTATTTCTACGAGGCCACGCCGATCAATGAAATCGGCCAAC
>DATECT010000097.1:0-2915 GCA_035286765.1 Gammaproteobacteria bacterium | reverse complement strand
TTCATTGGTAAGTCTCAATCTTCCATCGATTATTAATGTAATGTAATACATTGCAAATATATTGTAATTACTTGATTAAAATATATTTATTAAAAACGAATTCCTGGATTCCCGCGTTCGCGGGAATGACGGCCTTAGTAGAACCTTCCGCTTACTTTGAACAGAGTAGTAATAACCGATTCCTGGTAGAGCCTGCCCTCGACTTCGATTGGGGGACGAAAATGACGGCATTATCGAGCCTACCTTGCCTTGAACAGCGGAATGAGGAGCATGGCCGGAAGGTTTAGTAAACTCCACGAGACGCGCTATCGTAGGTGCACCGGCACGGCGAAGATGAGCGTTTTTTCTCCAATTATGATTTAATGCAGCCCACATGTTTAAGCCCTTAGAACTATTTATCGGTCTGCGTTATACCCGGGCCAAACGCCGCAATCATTTCATCTCCTTTATCACGCTGACCTCGATGCTCGGCATCGCCTTGGGCGTTACCGCGCTGATTACCGTGCTGTCGGTGATGAACGGGTTTCAAAAGGAGGTGCGCAACGGCATCCTCGGCATGGCGTCGCATTCTACCATTACCGGCCTCGAAGGCACGCTGTCGGATTGGCAGCCGTTGGCGCAACAGGTGGGCCGTAATCCCCACGTGGTGGGTATCGCGCCGTATATCGAGGCGCAGGGGATGTTGACCAACGGCCAGATCGTCAGCGGCACCTTGATTCGCGGCGTTCTGCCCGAGCAGGAGCCGAAGGTCTCTTTCGTCGACCGCAAAATGGTCGCGGGTGAGATCGGCAGCCTCAAGCCCGGCGAGTTCGGCATTATTTTGGGCCGTGATTTGGCGCGCTTTCTGGGGGTAGGCATGGGCGATAAGGTCACCCTGGTGACGCCACAGGCCAACATCGGCCCGGCGGGGATCCTGCCGCGGCTTAAACGGTTCACGGTGGTGGGTGTTTTTCATGTCGGCAATAATGAATACGACGGCGCGCTGGCCTTGCTGCACATCGACGATGCCGCCAAGCTGTTTCAAATGCCCGGCCAGGTGAGCGGCATACGTCTCAAACTCGACGACATCTTCGCGGCCCCCGCCGTCGCGCGCGAACTGCGTGAATCGTTACCGGTGGGTTATCTCATCAGTGATTGGACGCGCCAGCACGCCAATTTCTTCCGCGCCGTGGAGATTGAGAAGCGCATTATGTTCATCATTCTCACCCTGATCGTCGCCGTGGCGGCCTTCAATATCGTCTCGGCGATGGTGATGGTGGTGACCGACAAGAAGAGCGACATCGCCATATTGCGCACGCTGGGCACGTCGCCGCGCAGTATCATGGCCATCTTTATGGTGCAGGGCACGGTGATCGGCGTGGCCGGTACGCTGCTGGGCATGTTGGGCGGGGTGAGTTTGGCGCTCAACGTCGAGACCATCGTGCCGTTCATCGAACGGATGCTGGGCATGCGCTTTTTGTCGCCGGATGTGTATCTTATCAGCCAAGTACCTTCTGATATGCACTGGAGCGATGTGGCCAATATCAGCGGCTTGGCCTTTGCGCTGAGTCTGTTGGCGACCATTTACCCCGCGTGGCGCGCCTCGCGCACCCAGCCCGCCGAGGCGCTGCGCTATGAGTAGCGAGGCCGTGCTGACCTGTAACCAACTGGCGAAGACCTTTAAAGAGGGCAGGTTGCACGTCGAGGTGTTAAAGGCCGTTAACTTTAGTGTGGCGAAAGGCGAGTGCGTGGCGATCGTAGGGGCTTCGGGTTCCGGCAAGAGCACCTTGCTGCACCTGCTCGGCGGCCTCGACACGCCCAGCGCAGGGGATGTGTTTATCCACGGTAAAAATATGGCGCAACTGAACGACACTGAGCGCGGCCGCTTGCGCAATCAGGCGCTCGGGTTTGTCTATCAGTTCCACCATTTGCTGCCGGAATTTACCGCCCTGGAAAACGTGAGCATGCCCTTGCTGATCCGCGGCGATAGCTCGGTGGAGGCGGCCTCGGCCAGCGCCCGTGCCCTGTTGGAGAAGGTGGGCCTGGGCGCGCGTCTGGAGCACAAGCCGGGTGAGTTGTCCGGCGGCGAACGTCAGCGGGCCGCCGTGGCGCGGGCGCTGGTCACCCGCCCGCAATGCGTGCTCGCCGATGAGCCGACCGGTAATCTGGATCACACCACGGCAGGGCGGGTGTATAACCTGATGCTGGAGTTAAACAAGGAATTGCAGACCAGCCTGGTCGTGGTGACCCATGATCCCGCACTGGCGGCGCGCATGGATCGGGTATTAACACTGGAAGACGGCGTGTTAAAGGGCGGATGATTTGTTACATTATAGGAACAGTTACAAGCAGCCAGTAACAAGATAAGGATCAAATTTTAAATATTTTTTCTTGTCACTTGTAACTTGTCACTTGCTACTTTATTAAGAAGGTATCCACATGCTTGAACTCATTAAGGCGGGCGGTTGGTTGATGGCGCCCATTATCTTGTGCTCGATACTTACCACCGCCATTGTCCTTGAGCGTTTCTGGACCCTGCAAAGAAAACGCATCGTGCCCAAGCACTTGGTGGCGCAAATCTGGCACTGGGCCAAAAACAATCAACTTGATGCCGAGCACATCAACTCCTTGCGCGCCGGTTCTCCTCTGGGCCGCGTGCTGGCCGCCGGACTGGTTAATCTGCGCCACAGCCGCGAGATCATGAAGGAGAGTATTGAAGATACCGGCCGCCACGTCGTGCACGAACTGGAACGCTTTTTAAACACCTTGGGGACGATCGCCGCCATCACGCCGTTGCTGGGCCTGCTCGGCACGGTGTTTGGCGTCATCCAGGTATTCACGGCCATGACCTCTCACGGCGTGGGCAACCCCACCGAGATGGCGGGCGGTATCGCCAAGGCCCTGGTCACCACGGCGGCGGGCATGTCGGTGGCGAT
>DATECT010000096.1:0-4421 GCA_035286765.1 Gammaproteobacteria bacterium | reverse complement strand
GAGAATGGAGCTAATCCTAAATCATTCGCCACTAGAAAAACGTCCCGTCCAGCGGCGACGACGCGCTGGCGTATTGTTTGCGGGGGATGCGCCCGGCGCGGTAGGCCAGGCGCCCGGCCTCGATGGCCTGTTTCATCGCGGCGGCCATCAGCACCGGCTGTTGGGCGCCGGCGATGGCGGTGTTCATCAGCACGCCGTCGCAGCCCAGTTCCATGGCGATAGCGGCATCGGAGGCCGTGCCCACGCCGGCATCGACCAGAATGGGTACGCGCGCGTTTTCCACGATCAGGCGGATGTTATAGGGGTTGCGAATGCCCAGCCCCGAGCCGATCGGCGCGGCCAGTGGCATTACCGCGACACAGCCCAGTTCCTCCAGGCGCTTGGCAATGAGCGGGTCGTCACTGGTGTAGACCATCACCTTAAAGCCCTCCTTAACCAGCACCTCAGCCGCCTCCAGGGTGGCGGTAATGTCCGGGAACAGGGTCTTGGCGTCACCCAGCACCTCAAGCTTGACCAGGTCATGCCCGTTCAGCAACTCGCGCGCCAGACGGCAGGTGCGGATGGCGTCTTGTGCGGTGTAGCAGCCCGCGGTATTGGGCAGGATGGTGTATTTATCGGGCGGCAGCACGTCGAGCAGATTCGGCTCGCCGGGGTTCTGACCGATGTTGGTGCGGCGCAGCGCGACAGTCACGATCTGCGCGCCGCTCGCCTCGGTGGCCAGGCGCGTTTCTTCCAGATCGCGGTATTTGCCGGTGCCTACCAACAGGCGTGAGTGATATTGCACGCCACCGATGACGAGCGGGTCGGAGTGTAATGTTTGGTCGAGCGGTGCCATTACCCGCCTCCCACCGCATGCACCATCTCCACGCGGTCACCGGCGTGCAACTGCTGCGCATCATAGCTGCTGCGCGGCACGATTTCGGTATTAAGCTCCACGGCGACGCGCTGGGCAGCAACGCCCAGTTCGGTCAGCAAGGCGGCGACACTGAGCGGCGCGGACAAGTGACGCGCCTCACCATTGACGAAGATTTCCATACATGCAAGCCTAGCAGGGAGTTGAGAGGATTGTGACCAGTACTAATATTATGGGGGCGTGTGGCGCGTGACGCAATGGAGTAAAGACATAATCCCGCTGGAGTCGGCCAAAACCTTGGATGGCCTGTTCCGCGCGCGCGTGCTCCGTTCCCCCGGCGCCGTGGCCTATATCAATTTCGACAAGGGCAGCGGCACGTGGCTGGAGACCACTTGGGAACAAATGGGCCAGCAGGTGTTGCGCTGGCGCGCGGCGCTCGCGCAAGAGCGGCTCCAGCCCGGCGACCGCGTGGCCATCCTGTTGCGCAACGGCAGGGATTGGGTGGCGTTCGATCAAGCGGCGCTGGCGCAAGGCTTGGTCGTGGTGCCGCTGTATGTTGAAGACCGCCCCGATAATGCCGCGTTCATCCTGGCCGATAGCGCGGCCAAATTACTGCTGCTGCAAGACCTGACGCATTGGCGGCGCCTGCAGCCCGCGCTCGGCGCCCTCACCAGTTTGCAGCGCGTGGTAGTGGCGGCGGATGCAGGCAAGGCGGAACTGGACGACCCGCGCCTGCGCCATGCCGAAGACTGGCTTAACGCGGCAAGCGAACAGCGCTATGACGACCTGCCGCCGCACACCCATGATGCGCAACAGCTCGCGTCCATCGTCTATACCTCGGGCACCACGGGCAGACCCAAGGGCGTGATGCTCAGCCATCATAATATGCTGTGGAACGCCCATGCGGTAGTCTCGCTGGTCGACGTCTACCGCGAAGACGTGTTCTTTTCACTACTGCCGCTCTCCCACACCCTGGAGCGCACGGCGAACTATTACATGCCGATGCTGGCCGGGGCGACGGTCGCCTATAGCCGTTCCATTGCGCAGTTAGGCGAAGACATGCTGACACTACGGCCCACCGTGATGATCTGCGTGCCGCGCGTGCTGGAGCGCGTGCACAACAAAATTACAACGCAGTTAGAGAAGAGTCCGTGGTTCGCGCGCGCACTGTTTCGTCTAACGCTGAATACAGGCTGGCGGCGCTTTCAATGCAGTCAAGGCCGCGCCCGCCCTACTCCACAACTACTGCTCTGGCCGGCGCTGCAACGCAAGGTGGCTGCACAGGTGCTCGCCAAGATGGGCGGGCGTTTGCGTGCCGCCATCAGCGGCGGCGCGGCGTTGCCGTTGCCTGTTGCGCAATTTTTTATCGGGCTGGGCCTGCCGGTATTGCAGGGTTATGGGCTCACCGAATCGAGCCCGGTGATCAGCGTGAATCCGCCCGAGGACAATGACCCCGCCAGCGTCGGCGTGCCCCTGCCGGGTGTAGAAGTCCGCGTGGGCGAGCACAGCGAATTATTGGCGCGCGGCCCCGGCGTGATGATGGGCTATTGGAATAATCATAGCGCCACCCATGAACGCGTCGATGCCGAGGGCTGGCTGCATACCGGTGACCAGGCGCGCATCGACAACAAGCATATTTATCTCACCGGACGCATTAAAGATATTCTGGTGTTATCCAACGGTGAAAAGGTGCCGCCAGAGGACATGGAAATGGCCATCACCCAAGACCCGCTATTCGAGCAGGCGCTGGTGGTGGGCGAAGGCCGCGCGCACCTCGCCGCATTGCTCGTGCTCAATGCCGAGCAATGGGCTGAATTGGCGGTAGGCCTTAACATAGATCCGAACGCCCCCGCCAGTTTGAACGACAGCCGCGTGCTCAGCCATGTATTGCCGCGCGTGGCGAAGCAATTGCGTGATTTTCCCGGCTACGCCAAGGTGCGCCGCGTAGCCTTGCTGCGCGAACCTTGGACGGTGGAAAATGATTTGCTCACCCCAACCTTGAAAGTAAAACGCAACAAAGTCACGGCCCACTACAGCAAACTCATCGACGCATTATTCGCCGAGCCCGCAGCCTCGCCCGGCAGGGCCAGATCGTGATAGTCTAAAGTCAGCGAACCGGTGGAGGATAAAATGAGCAAATTGGGGAAAGAAATCATGGCCGCCGCACTCAAGCTCCCGGCCAGTGAAAGAGCGGTTTTGGCAGACGAGATTTTACATTCACTGGACAAAACCGATCCGGAAATTGACGCTTTGTGGGCGCAAGAAGCGGAAAACAGGTTGGCGGCCTATGATCGCGGTGAGATCGAAGCGATGGATGTGGATGCGGTGATTGCTGAGGTGCGTGAGCGACTCAAGCGGTGAGGGTGCGTATGCTCGCCCCAGCGCGGCGCGATTTGGCTGATGCCACAGTGTACTACGAAGATCAAATGCCAGGCCTTGGCATCCAATTTCTGGATGAAGTGCAGGCGGCAATAGAATAGATCGTATACGTGCTTTCCCGCTTGCGTGGCAGCCGCTATCGCGGCGCCCCCGGCGCTGTTTGATGAACCGCTTTCCCTACGGTGTGATATACGAACAACGCAATGATGAAATCATCATCGTTGCTATGGGTCATCAGCATCGTCGCCCGGATTTTTGGAAATCTCGGGCAAAGTAAAAGCTAGGTAGCTAGGTAGGGTGGGCACGTTTTTTGTGCCCACGCGTTACCTCTTATTCTTGCCCGCGATCATGTCATGAATGATGGGCGCCAGAATCAGTTCCATGGCAAATCCCATCTTGCCGCCGGGCACCACGATAGTGTTGCGGCGCGACATGAAGGAATTGCAGATCATGTTCAGCAGGTAGGGGAAATCCACGCCCTGCGGGTTGCGGAAGCGGATCACGATGAAGCTTTCATCCGGCGTCGGGATGTCGCGCGAGATGAAGGGGTTGGAAGTGTCCACCGTGGACACGCGCTGGAAGTTGATGTCGGTGCGCGAGAACTGCGGGGTGATATAGTTCACGTAATCCGGCATGCGGCGCAGGATGGTGTCCACGATCACCTCGGCGGAATAGCCGCGCTCGGCGCCGTCGCGGTGGATTTTCTGGATCCACTCCAGGTTGACAATGGGTACCACGCCAATGCCCAGATCGACATGTTCCGACACATCGACATCGTCGGTCTTGACCAGGCCGTGCAGGCCTTCGTAGAACAGCACGTCGGAACCCGCCGGCACGTCTTCCCAGGGGGTGAATTCGCCCACATTCAGCTTGGTATTGAGGCGCTTGTTGTGGTGTACCGCCTCATCATCGCTGTGGATGTAATAGCGCTTCTTGCCGGTACCGGTTTCGCCATAGGTCTTGAACAGTGCGGCCAGCTTGTCGAAATGGTTGGCTTGCGGGCCGAAATGGCTGAAGTGATGATTGCCCTCGGCCTCGTCCTTTTCCACGGCCTCCCTGAATTCGACGCGTGACAGGCTGTGAAAGCTGTCGCCTTCGACCACGGCGGCGTTGATCTTTTCGCGCAGGAAGATGTGCTCAAACGCGCGCTTGACGGTCGTGGTGCCGGCGCCGGACGAACCCGTCACCG
>DATECT010000095.1:0-7354 GCA_035286765.1 Gammaproteobacteria bacterium | reverse complement strand
AGCACAGGCTCGCGGTAGGCGAGTCGGACGTAGGCGTCCAGGCTGCCTAGCGGGGTCGCCAAGATAGGAAGATCAATGCCTTTGTTCATCTAAACTGCCCCTTGATACCTTTGAGATTGATTTTACCACTTTGCGGGCCTTTGAAAAGGGGCTTTGTTTTGCCTAAAAAGTAAGCAAAATCCGCCTGCTTGGCCGTTATGCCAGGTGTTCCTAATGCAAGATTAGGAACGCCAAAAACCCGGAAAAGTTCCTTTTTTAGGGGTTCCGCGACGCTTATCAGCCGGTGTTGACACCCCGAACGCAGGCAGCACTAGACTGAAATGGCGGCCTGCTCGTCCGTGACGTCAGCCAGCCCCCGTACACCGCCCTGCGGGGAGATCGTAAATACGCGGTTGCGCCCTGCTGCCTTGGCGCCGTGCAGGGCCTGATCGGCTAAGGCCAGCAGTTGGGTAAGGTTGAGCGCGGGGTAATCGATAGTGGCGGCTATGCCGATGCTGATGGTGACGGGTATATCCATGGGCCGCAGCACTTCTATGCTTTGGCGCAACGCCTCTGCCTTGCCGTGCGCCTCCACCCGGGAACAACGCGGCAATAGCACGGCGAACTCTTCACCGCCAAAACGGACCACCACCGCGTCGCCCGCAAAATGCTTGCGGAGCAGCGCGCCGAGCCTTATTAATATATGATCTCCCGAAAAATAGCCGCGATTTGCATTGATATTCTTGAAATGGTCGATATCTATCAGCATCGCCCAAATTGGTTGATTATCTTTATCGGCGACAAAGCGCTCGCCGCTATCGAGCAGGTAGCGCTTGCTGCGCACCCCGGTAAGGCTATCGGTGGTAGCCAGGCGCTTCATTTCCTCGGCTTGGCGCAATAGCGCCTTATGCTGTTGCTTCACTAATAACAGCGAGCGCAGGCGTGCCATCAGGATCTCCTCGACCAGCGGCTTGCCGACAAAATCGTTGGCGCCCCTATGGATCAGCTCGATCTGCTTCTTAATGTTGCTCTCCGCAGTAATGATGAGAACTGGCATTTCTTGTAGAGAGAAGTGGTGGTTCACACGGATGGCGTGCAACAAGTCGCCGCCGGTCATGCCACCCTCCAGGAAGAAATCGGTTACCACAATATCGATTTGGCGCTCATCCTCGTCAATAATATTGCCCTGCAGGAGGTCCAGCGCCTGTTCGCCGGTGGTGACGTGCAATACCTGCAGGCCGTGCTTTTCCATAATGCGCCGGGTGATCTCGGCGGCGGTAGGACTGTCCTCAACGTAAAGGACCCGACCCACCACCCCGAGATTGCGCAGGGTCAGCGCCTTAACGAACTCCACAAATTCCGCATAGCCGCGCGATTTATCGAAATAATCGGTGACGCCCGCGGCAAATCCCTCGCGCAGCAGGCGGTCGTTGGCATCGCCGGAGACGACGATGATGGGGGTGAAGCGGTGAGTATTGCTCTGGCGGATGGCCCGGCACAAGTCCAGCCCGTCCATGTCGGGTAACAGCAGTGAGGTGGTGATGAGGTCGTATTTGGCGGAATCCAGGTAGCTTAGCGCTTGCTGGGCGGAGGCACAGGCAGTGATCTGCGCATTCCCCATCTCGATACGGAGTATGCGGGTAATCAGGGTGCGCGATACGCCGGACCCGTCGACTACCATGATGCTGGCCTGTTTTTTCGCCATGCTTTTTTCTCTTCTACCGCTATTTCGGTAGTGCGCTAATGCCGTTAGGTTGGTTTGTTGCCTCTGTTACCTGTTACATCCTCCCCTGTTTAACCCAATCCGGTTTGCCGGCGGTCTGTCTGCGGCTGCACTACCCCGCCTCAAACGGGCTCGATAGCGGCGAGGTGACGCTTGACCGCCAAGGCCGACCCGCCCAAGCCCAGCATAAACCCTGCGCTCACCAGCAGCAAGCTGCTCAGGCCATCCAAACCGCCTAAGGCAAAATTACTGTGATACAGGAGGGCGAGTTGCTGCACCGGCCCCTGCAACAGCCCTAGCGATAAACTGACCAGCCCCCAGGCAATAATGCCACCGAATAGGCCATACCACAAACCATTGTATAAAAAAGGCCGCTGAATAAAGTTATCGGTGGCACCGATTAATTTAATGATCTCGATCTCGTCGCGGCGGCCCTGAATGGCCAGGCGGATGGTATTGCCCACGATCAGCAGGGCGGCCAAGACCAGCAGCGCGGCCAAGATGAGCAGACCGCGCTGCAGGACGGCTAACAGCGCCGCCAAACGCGCCAGCCATTCCATATCGACCTGGGCGAGCTGCACCCCGGGCAGCGGCTTTAACCGGGCCAGCAAGTCTGCCGTTAAACCCCCGCTGCCCTCCGCGGGCGCCTGGCCCAGGGCAGGACGCACCACCAGCAGCGCAGGCAGGGGGTTTTCGTCCAGGCCGTCCAGGGCCGCGCCAAAGCCGGATAGCTGGCGAAACTCCCGCAGCGCCTGGGCGCGCGTGATGACCTGCACCGACTCCACCCCCGGCAGGGCGCGCACCTGCGCGGCCAGTTGCAGCGCTTGGCCATCCGTGAATTCGGGACTAAGAAATAGGGAAATTTGCGCCCCGCCGTCCCAGCCGGCGGCGAGTTGCTGGGCGTTCTTTAACACCACATACAGCCCGGCGGGCAGCGCCAGCGCAATGGCGATGACCGAGGCGGTCATGAGCGTGGCGAGCGGGCTGCGGCTGAGCTGGCCTAAGCTGGCGAGGGCCACCTGGAGGTGCTGGCGCAGGTAGGCCGTGATGCGCTGCGTTACGCCGCGGTCTTGCTTGGGACGCACGCCGGTCCGTGCCTTGGCCTTAGCCTTGGCCTGGGCCGGCACCTCGCCCCGGCGTGCGTCCCGGTTGGGGCGGGTTGGAGAGAAGGTCGCCCCCGAACGCCGCTTGACTCTATTGAATAGCCCTTTCATGTCCCCGCGCCTGCGTGTCGGCCAGCAAACGGCCGTTTTTAAGGGTGAGTATGCGATAGGGCATGCGCGTGATCAGGTCCAGGTCGTGGCTGGCAATTAATACCGTTACCCCGTAATGATTAAATTGTTCAAACAAGGCCATGATCTCGCGCGACAGTTCGGGATCGAGGTTGCCGGTGGGCTCATCGGCCAATAACAAAGGGGGTTTATTGACCACGGCGCGGGCGATGCCCACACGCTGCTGCTCGCCGCCGGACAGGATAACCGGGTAGAGCCTTTCCTTGTCGAGCAGGTTGACCTTGTCGAGCGCGGCCCGCACGCGGCGCCCGATCTCGTCGCGGCTATAACCGGCGATCACCAGCGGCAACGCGACGTTATCAAACACCGTGCGGTCATTTAACAATTTGTGGTTCTGGAAAATCATGCCGATGCTGCGGCGCATATACGGTATGCGCCGGCGCGTGATAGCGGCGAGGTTCTGGCCGTTGACCATCACCTGCCCGGCGCTGGCGCGCTCGATCAGCGTGATGAGTTTGAGCACGGTGCTCTTGCCCGCCCCGGAGTGGCCGGTGAGAAACACCATTTCACCCGCGGCGATGTTGAAACTGAGTTGGCTCAGCGCCTCGTAGCCGCCTGCGTAGCGTTTTTCGACGTGATTAAAGTGGATCATAAGAACAGTGGCGAGTGGTGAGTGACTAGTGGCGAGGGCAAAGCTGGCTTCATATGCTCGTTACTCGCTACTCGCCACTCGCTACTGTTGTTTATCAAATAATGCATCCACAAATTCGCCGGCGTTAAACTCGCGCAAGTCGTCGATGCCCTCGCCGATGCCGATAAAGCGGATCGGCACGCCCAGCTTTTGGGCGATCGCGAAGATAATACCGCCTTTGGCGGTGCCGTCCAGTTTGGTCAGCGTGATGCCCGTTAGGCCTATGGCCTGATGAAATTGCAGGGCCTGTTGCAGGGCATTTTGCCCGGTGCCGGCATCGACCACCAGCATGACTTCGTGGGGGGCAGCGGCATCGATCCTGCCGACCACGCGCTTGATCTTCTTTAACTCCTCCATGAGATTGCTCTGGGTGTGCAAGCGGCCTGCAGTGTCGGCAATTAACACATCGATATTGCGCGCCTTGGCGGCCTGCACGGCATCGAAGATCACCGAGGCCGCATCGGCGCCGCTATGCTGCGCTATGACCGGGATACTATTGCGCTCGCCCCAGGCCTGCAATTGTTCGACGGCGGCGGCGCGGAAGGTGTCGCCCGCCGCCAGCATGACCGAGTGGCCCTCAGCCTGCAAATGCTTGGCGAGCTTGCCGATGCTGGTGGTCTTGCCCGCGCCGTTGATGCCCGCCATGAGGATGACGAAGGGCCGGATGCCGGGCGAGATGACCAGCGGCTTGCTGCACGGCGCCAGGATGGCCAGTAAATGTTCGCGCATGGCAATGTACAGGGCCTCGGCATCGGCTAATTGCTGGCGCGCCACGCGCTGAGTGAGATTGGCGATAATCGCGTGGGTGGCGTCGACGCCGACATCGGCGCTGAGCAACTGGGTCTCGATGTCTTCCAGCAGTTCGGCATCGATAATCTTTTTACCCAGCACCAATTTGCCCAAGCCTTCGCTGAACCCGCTGCGGGTGCGCGCCAGCGATTGCCGCAGGCGCGCGAACATGCCTGTCTGGGCGGGCGCCGCCTGCGGCGCTGGCTCGGCCTGCGGCGCCAGTTCTGCCTGCGGCGCTGGAAGCTTATCGGGCTGCTTATCTTTTTTGAAACCGAACATGCGAGTAGTGGTCTTAGGAAAGGCTTGCAGTATACGCTATCCTATCACTCAGGCCGGTATTTGAAAGACCTCTGAAGGGATTACCCCCGGACTCTTTTTGGCAGGCCCTGATAAAGCGATCTGCCAAGCTAGACTGAAAACGCCCTGCATTGGCCTTTTCAGCGACCCGCCCACGTTAACTTTTTGTTTATAAGGATTCTTTATGTTGAGACGCCTGATATTGGTAGTAGCCTTGTATGCGCCGTGGCCGGCCCTGTACGCCGAAGATAACCCCCCCGCCGTCGCGCCAAATCCTGAGGCGGCCCTGAGCACCGCGCTTAAAACCAATCCCCTGGTGCATGAATATACCTTAGACAACGGGCTTAAGCTGGTGGTGAAGGAGGATCATCGCGCGCCGGTGGTGGTGTCTCAGGTGTGGTACAAGGTGGGCAGCAGCTATGAGCCCACCGGCATTACCGGCATCTCGCACGTGCTGGAGCACATGATGTTCCAGGGCACGGAAAAATACGCGCCCAATGAATTCTCGCATATTATCGCGGCCAACGGCGGCAAGGAAAACGCCTTCACCGCGCGCGACTATACGGCCTATTACCAGCAATTGGAAAAGAGCCGCCTGCCGGTGAGCTTTGAGTTGGAGGCCGACCGCATGCGCGGGCTGACCCTCGGCGAAGAGCAAGTCTCCAAGGAAGTTAAAGTGGTGATGGAGGAACGCCGCCTGCGCACCGACGACGACCCGCAGTCGCTTACTTACGAGCAATTCAACGGGGTCGCGTTCATCAGCAGCCCGTATCACCACCCGGTCATCGGTTGGATGGACGACTTGGTGAATCTGCGTGTCGAGGATTTAAAGGAGTGGTACAAGACCTGGTACGCACCCAATAATGCCACCGTCGTGGTGGTCGGCGACGTTGACCCGGATGCGGTCTTAACACTCGCTAAAAAATATTTCGGCCCGCTCAAACCGAGCAAGATTACCCCGCCCAAGCCGCGCCGCGAGTTGGAGCAAAAGGGCATACGCCGCATGGTGGTCAAGGCGCCGGCGGAATTGCCTTATCTATTAATGGGCTACCACGTGCCGGTGCTGAAGGCCACCGACAAGGACGGCGCCTGGGAGCCTTATGCGCTGGAGGTGCTGGCGGGCATACTCAGCGGCGGCGACAGCGCGCGCTTTGCCAAACATTTGGTGCGCGAATCGCAAATTGCTGCGAGCGCGAGCGCGGGCTACGGTCTTTACGCGCGCCTGCCTGATCTGTTTATGCTGGACGGCACCCCCGGCCAAGGCCACAACATTGATGAACTGGAACAGGCCATCCGCGCGCAGATTAAACGCCTGCAAGACGAGCCGGTGAGCGCGGTGGAACTGGCGCGCATCAAGGCGCAAGTGGTGGCCAACCAGGTGTATGAACGCGACTCCACCTTTGCCCAGGCCATGCAGATCGGCAGCCTGGAAACGGTGGGCCTGGACTGGCGCTTGATGGATGCCTATGTGGAACGCGTCAGCGCCGTCACCCCGGAACAGATTCAGCAAGTGGCACGCAAATACCTCATCGATGACCGTCTCACGCTGGCGACCCTCGACCCCTTGCCAATTGATCCCGATAAGAAACGCGCGGCTGCCCAAGGCGGCGCGTTAGGGGGTGGCCATGTTCGCTAATATTATTAGCCCCGTTGCAGGACAGAGAACCGTAGCACTCCCGGTGCAATCCAGCCTACCTCCTAAAGCGTCCTCCCCCTTTGAAAAAGGGGGTGAGGCAGGAACTGCCGAACGGGGGTACAGGGGCGAAGCGATGCCATCGCTGAGCGGGCAAACCAGGGATGGTTTGCCCTGGCTTGCAAGCGTAGCAGGGACTGCGCAGCGCCGGCAAGTACGCCCTGGACTTCCTGGCGAAGCAGGAAAGCGCAGCAAGGAAGTGAGGGGGATTTTATTGTTCGCCCTCGCCTTGCTGTTGCCTCTTACCGCACAGGCGGGACCGGTGATCCAGCATTGGCAAACCGGCAACGGCGCGCGCGTGTATTTCGTGCCCGCGCCGGAGTTGCCCATCGTCGATGTACAAGTGGTGTTTGACGCGGGCAGTTCGCGCGATAATGGCAAACCCGGCGTTGCGGCGCTCACCAGTAACCTGCTCTCCGAGGGCGTCAAGACCGCGGACGGCGAACTGAATGCCGACCAGATCGCCGAGCGTTTCGAAAATCTCGGCGCGCATTTTGGCGCCGGTGCCGATCGCGACATGGCAACCGTGAACCTGCGCAGCCTCACCGACCCCGCGCTCTTGCAGCCCGCCCTGGACACCCTGGCCCTGGTCATGAGCCGGCCCACCTTCCCGCAGGGCGGCCTGGAGCGCGAGCGCAAGCGCACCTTGATCGGGTTACAGGCCCAAGATCAGTCCCCCGGCGAGATTGCCAGCAAGACCTTTTTCACGGCCCTCTACGGCGGCCATCCCTACGCCACCCAACCGCTGGGTACGGTGGACAGCATTAACAAACTCGGCCGTGACGATATCGTCGCACACCATGGGCGTTACTATGTCGCGCGCAATGCCGTGGTCGCCATCGTGGGCGCACTGGACCGCAAACAGGCCGAGACCTTGGCGGAAACCGTGGTCGGCAAATTGCCGGAGGGCACCGGGGCGGCGCCGCTGCCGAAGGTGGATGGCCTGGATG
>DATECT010000094.1:0-21550 GCA_035286765.1 Gammaproteobacteria bacterium | reverse complement strand
CACTAGTGTCCGGTTAAGAATCGAATAAATTCAATTGGTTGTCGAAATCGGTATTTTCGGGTGACCCACCGATGGCCTGCAAGGCTTGCTGGATGGGCATTTTCTCGAACAGAGTGACCGACAGAATCTGTAGCAAAGTGTAGAGCGAAGCATCCAAATTGAGGCGCTTTTTGATGATAGCGACGAGTACGTAAACCGAGACGGCGATCCAGATTTGTGATTTCACCGCATTCTCGGACGTGCCATAGAAACGTTGGATACGAAGATGCTGCTTGATCCATTTGAAGAACAACTCCACCTGCCAGCGGCTCTTGTAGAGCGCGCAGATCGTTGCCGCAGGCAACGTAAAGTTGTTGGTCAGAAACACCAGCATCTTGCCAGTCTCCGGGTCTTTGAAGCGGATGCGCCGCAACGGCTCGGGGTAATCCTGTTGGGTGTAAAACCCATCGAGCGCAATCGTCTGATCGCAGACGATGCCTTGGCTTCGATCCGACTTGGCGGAATACATCCGGTGCGCATCGAGATTCGACTTGGCGCGTGTGACGAAGAACGCTCCAGCCAGATGCAAGCGGTGCAGACGCACGAAATCGACGTAGGCTCGATCCATGACGTAGATGGCGCCCGGCTCCGGTATCAGCAAGTCGAGCGCGCGCGTGTCGTGCATCGTGCCATCGGAAACATGAATGAAGCTGGGAATGCTGCCGCGCACATCCAGCAGCGTATGCATCTTCACCGCAGCCTTGGTGGTTCGGAAATGCGCCCATGGAAACACCGACAGGCACAGATCGATGGTAGTCGAATCCAGTGCGTACACCGTATTGGTCAGATCCAGCCCCAAGTCCTCGCTGGCATAAAGCGCTCTGGCCTGCGTAATCAGCCGCTGGCCGAATTCCGCGTAGATGCGCCAGTCGCGCCCTTCGTTGGCATCGGCCAGCGTGGAACGGGACACCGCACGTCTGATGCCCATGTGGTACAGCTTGCCAGACTGCGCCGACAAACAGGCTTCGATGTCGCGCAGACTCTCCCGATAGGTGAGTTGAGCAAAAGCCAGAATGCGGAAGTGCTCGGAACAAGGCAGTGTACGGATGCGATGGTCGCCGCCATACCGAGCCACAATGCGGTGAAAGGTCTTCCAGGGAAGGAAGTCCATGATCTGGGCGAACAAGGGCTTGCCAACGTACATCGCAATCTCCGGCAGCAGGAAAGCTGCCAGACTGCACGAGGGCATGTTCGCCGTTCAAGTCGGAGACACTATAAAAATCTCCGTATGCGGCATCAGATAAGGATTCCAGAGTCATGGGATCGTTTTTAACCGGACACTAGTGAAAAACAGTAATGGGTAATGGGTAAACGGTGATGGGTAAAAACAAAAGCCCATCACCCATCTAACGGTTAACTTTTGAAAATGAACCTTGCCCCGCTGCGCCTAAAAAAGAACGAGGACCGCCGATTGCGCGCCGGTCACCTGTGGGTGTTCAGCAACGAGGTGGATGTTGCGCAGACCCCGCTCACCCAATTCGAGCCGGGCCAGGTTGTGGTCATCGAGGCTAGCAACGGTGCTGTTATTGGTAACGGTTATATTAATCCGCATTCCCTGATCTGCGCGCGTCTGGTCAGCCGCGACACGCGTTATGTGTTGGACCAATCGTTGCTGGTGCATCGGCTGAATATCGCCTTGTCACTGCGGGAAAAGTTGTTTGATAAACCCTATTACCGTCTGGTATTCGGTGATAGCGACGGCCTGCCGGGCCTGATAGTAGACCGCTACGGCGCGATACTGGTAGCACAGATCACCACAGCGGGCATGGAACGCCTCAAAGCAGAGATTATTAATGCACTACAGAAGGTTATTAAACCTAGCGCGATTGTGTTGCGCAACGATACCTCCAGCCGCGCCATGGAAGGGCTGCCTAGCTATGTGGAAATAGTGCTAGGTGAGATACCGGAGAGGGTGCGGCTGGAAGAAAATGGCGTACAGTTTGAAACCTCATTATTAAGGGGGCAAAAAACCGGCTGGTTTTATGACCATCGCATGAACCGTGCACGCATGCAGCACTATGTGCGCGATAAGTCGGTGTTAGATGTATTCAGTTATATCGGGGGCTGGGGCGTGCAAGCGGCCTATGCCGGCGCGCGCGAGGTCGTGTGTGTGGATTCCTCGGTGCCCGCGCTGGAGCAGCTACAGCATAACGCCGCACTGAATGCGCTAAGCGAGCGCGTTAGCTGCCAGCAGGGCGATGCTTTTGAAATATTGAAGGCCTTGCGTGCCGAGCGCCGTAAATTCGATGTGGTCATCCTCGATCCACCCGCCTTCATTAAACGTAAAAAAGACACTAAAGAGGGCCTGCAAACCTATCGCCGCCTCAATCAAATGGCCTTACAAATATTGGAACTAGACGGCATACTCATCTCCGCCTCCTGTTCCTATCACTTGCCGCGTGCCACCCTGCAAGACGTATTGTTGCAGGCCAGCCGCCACATCGACCGCAATCTGCAAATTCTCGAACAAGGCCATCAGGGCCCCGACCACCCCGTGCATCCTGCTATTCCCGAGACGGATTATTTAAAGGCCTTTTTTGCGCGCGTGCTGGCCGTTTAACTAAATAATTCATATTAACCTGCTAAGGTGATTGACAGTTTGGCACGACTTATGCAATTTTCGAGGCGGCCAAATGGCCAACAAAAACAAGACCAAGGGGTTATATTAATGAGATTAGCTAAATCAATTCAAAGCCTATGCTGGGCCTTAATTACATTAGGGGTCACATTGCCCACGCTGGCTGATAATGGCCGGGGAATCGATAACAATACCGTGCTGAGAAATCCGCCGGTGGCGGAGAAGGTGTTCGTGAAGCGCCTGAAAAAATCGACTGAAATGGGTAACGCCCAAGTGACGGTACGATTTAAAAGAGACGCACGCCTGAAAAATGCCTTTAAGGATAACCGTGTGATCAGCGTCACACTGGATAAAAACGCCGTAGCACTGCGCGATGACGGCAAAGAGGGCGATGACAAGGCTAGGGACGGCATTTTCTCGGCGGTGATCGATTTCAACTTCGAGGAATTTGCCGCACAGCAAAAGGCCCGTGCGCAACTGGCGCGTAAGATCCGCAGCGTGCCGGTATTTGCCGGGCGCCAGTTGGTCGGCAAGCGCAAGCTGGAGATTATCGATCCACGTGTCATCCGTGCCGGTGCGCGCATCGACCTTTCCAAATTGTTGGGTATCGCCGCCGCCGTGGTGCCGGAAAAGGAGTTGATGATTACCGACACCAGCGTGGTGGACGACCCCACCCGCACCTTCGACGTGTGTACGCGTGCCGGCACACCGACCGGCCAATGGACCTTCGGGCATCTCATGACGGCAATGGCCAATGAGACGGATACCGGCATCGACCCGCGCGACTTTACCCGCGCCTGGCTGGCCAAGTGGGAGGCCGACCAGACCGTCAACGGCTTTAACGTGCCCAAGCGTCTCGCCATTCAAACCAAGGTCATCAACCCCTGGCCGTTGGACGGCGACGGCAAGTTGGATCTGGCCGAGGCGCCGATGCGTTTGCTGGCCATCGTCAACCGCGTCGACCTGCGCGAAAACTTGGTGTACGGCGGCGGTAGTGCCGGCGAGGCGCGGTTTGTATTCGGCGTGATCGACCGCAGTGGCGGCGGCTGCAATACCATGCCGTTCACGGTGATTTTCGAGTATGGAGTCAAGAAGGCCAATTGCCCGGACCTCAAGGCCTGGGGGCAGCAGTGGCATGATCTGGGTTCTATGCCGCAGGGCACGCCCGCTGAAATAGCCGCATTTAATGCCGCGTTACAGGCCATTACCGATCAATTCACCGAGGCCGGTGCCGACGCGAGCAAGACGCCGAACAAGAGCGCACTGAATCAACTGCGCACCAATGAGATTGGTCTGGCGGGACCGTGGGAATTGCGCGAGTTCAATATCCGCACCGACAGCGCCGACACCGCGCATCTTGACGGCGTAACCGCCATCGGACAACTGGCCCAGGCCACCGTCAAGCAAAGCCCTGCCAGCGGCCCGCCGCCGGTAACCAATCTCAACAATCAGGCGGTGATCCGCGACTACATCAATGCCAACGAGGCCGATATCCTGCTCGACAAGCATGTGGTGCCGTTAGAGTTTCCGGCGGCCACATCGTTCTTGGGCGGCTCATCGGCCAATAGCATTAACTTCTGGAACGGCCCCGCCGTTATCGGCAGTAACGAGGCACGTCATCACTTTTCGCTGAACGCCTGTGACGCCTGCCATGGACGCGAGACCAATACCACCTTCCTGCATATCGGCACACGGGCCGCCGGCGGCGTAGCCTCGCAATCGGGCTTTCTCACCGGCATCGATGTGGTTGATCCGGTCGACGCCGCAACGACTCGGCACTTCGACGATCTCGAACGCCGCGCCGCGGACTTGGAAAGCTTGGTCAGCTCCAGTTGTTTGGTACGCCTGTTTGATAGACCGTTATTGATGGTGCACTAGCGGTAACAAGGAGGATGGGCTGGCGAACCGCCAGCCCATCCTTTCTTTTCTTTAGCTTGGTCGAGTAAATACAATCCGTGTATCTTTAACGCCGGGCCTTTTTCTTCACCACGGCCTTGCCCTTGCGCGATGCGGTGTTTTCCTCTTTGGTGATGAAAAACTCCTCATTAGGCAATGCCCGCAGCGCCCCGCTTAATTTCTTCATGCTAGCCTGTGTTTCGCGCAGCGATTTCTCTTGAGTCTCAAGCAGGCTATTCATGCCCGCCTTGATGCCCGCAGCTACGGCCTTCGCCAAGGCTTGCTCGCTCACCTTGCCGGTGCTGAGTGCCTGGTCTCTCAACGGTAGCAGTTCACGCACAATGCCGCCCCAGGTATAAATTTCCAGTAGCTCAAACGGCGGACAACTCAGGCACGGATCGGGAATGGGTTTGCGCCACTTGAAAATATCGATGATCTCGCGCGGATAAAAAACATCGACCCAATGAATCAGCGTGCACTGGCTGGCGCGGCGGCCGATGGCGTCGCGTGCATACTGGCCCAACTCCCAAATAGGCAATTTAACGTGCAACTCTTCGACGAGCGGATAAATAAACAGGCTACCCCAGGTTGCACGCTTAAACATGCAGACTTGTTTGGCGGGCGGGGCGAGCCACAGCGCGACATTGCGGAAGTAATTGGCAATGCGCGCCATGGTAGTGGTGAGCGTTGCCGGTGGC
Organism: Gammaproteobacteria bacterium; assembly: GCA_035286765.1. Lineage (GTDB taxonomy): Bacteria > Pseudomonadota > Gammaproteobacteria > SURF-13 > SURF-13 > DATECT01. The sequence goes on along the minus strand of DATECT010000094.1, from coordinate 16,339 downwards.
GTGGGGTTGACGGTGCCGAAGCCTTCCAGGTTGACGTTAAACCAGTGATGCCAGGTGGAATCGACCACCACCCGCCCCACATTGGCGCGATGGCCGTCATAGGCGCCGATCGCGACAAAGGTTTTGGCATTGGCGGCGCCTTTGAATAAATCGCTGGTGTTGGTATGGTCAGGCTGCACATGCGCCTTGGCGACCCACTCCGGAGTCGGCTGGTTGCCGCTCAGCGTGGGATACTCCGGCTTGTTGACGTAGGCGCCGAAGGAAAAGTTTTGCGTTACATCAATCTCGGCATCATCATACACCCAGCCTTCATGGGGATGGTCAGGCAGGATAGTGATCACGCCGTCGGTGCCGCACAGCAGCGGGTGCGGCGCGCGACGATGCAAAAATGGCGACCAGCCTGAAAGGGAATGATAGCGCGGAGTAATGTGCATGGGGTGGGAGTCGCTCTGGTCGGTGCCTTGATAAAAGGCATCGTCCCCTTTAACGTCCGTATCATGCCGGGTTAAGCCACCGGCGGGCGGCACATTCTGTGCGTTAGTCCAGCGTCGCATGCTGCGCACGCGCGGCACCTTAGCGCACAAGTCGGCGCCCAGTTCATCGTGATCGCCCATGGCCAGCACGCCGCCGCCCTGGTCCATCCAGCGCGACAATACCTCCAGTTCGGCATTCGACACGGCATTGGGATTGCCGGAATTAATGCCGAATAGCCACACTTGGTGATAGGTGTCCAGGCTGCCGGTGGTAAACTTAAAACCCATTGCCACGCTGCGGGTTACGCCGGGCTTCTCCGTGCCTACAGAAGTGGTAGTGCCGGCGGTGCCTTCGCGCATGGCGCAGGTAATATCGAAGCGTGCCCACCACTCGGGATTATTCTCTAAAAGGTGCAAGACGCGCGACAGGCCAAAGCCTATATCGCCAAAGGAAATACTGCCGTCGGCCACGATCAATATCTTTTGGCGACAGGGTAGGAAAAACGGCGGAAAGATAACTTTGCCGGCTAATACATCGCGGATGGAATCGGTAACGATATGATCAATGATCCTGGGCATAGCATGTCTCCTTCTTAAGGGTAATTTATTAGGCGGATGCTGCAAGGTGAGAGGGGAGATAGTAATGGCATGACAGCAGGCTGTAAATCCCCCACGTGCGTAAAGTGTGGCAATTTATCAACTAACCCTTTATGAGCGCGGCGTCTTAATACATAATCATCCTATGTTGACCTACCCCGCCATCGACCCCGTCGCCCTCCAGTTCGGCCCGCTAAAAATTCATTGGTACGGCCTCATGTACCTCATCGGCTTCGCGGCCGTGTGGTGGCTGGGCCGCTTGCGCGCCCGCAAGCCCGGCTCCGGCTGGAACCCTGAGCACATTAGCGACCTGGTATTTTACGGTGCGCTCGGCGCCGTGCTCGGTGGTCGCATCGGCTATGTGCTGTTCTATGACTTGCCAAGCTTCCTGGCCGCGCCGCTCAATATCCTCAAGGTGTGGCAGGGCGGCATGTCGTTTCACGGCGGGTTGATCGGCGTGCTCCTGGCGATGTGGCTGTTCGGGCGCAAATTTAACAAAACCTTTTTTGAAATTACCGACTTCGTCGCCCCGCTGGTACCCATAGGGCTCGGTGCCGGGCGCATCGGCAACTTTATTAATGGCGAACTGTGGGGTCGCGTGAGCGACGTGCCGTGGGCCATGGTCTTTCCGCACGCCGGCAATCTACCGCGCCACCCCTCGCAGCTTTATCAAGCCTTTCTGGAAGGCCTCGTGCTATTCATTATCCTGTGGGTTTATTCCAGCAAGCCGCGCCCCACCATGGCGGTGTCCGGCCTATTCCTCATCTGCTACGGCCTGTTCCGCTTCATCGTAGAATTCGTGCGCATGCCCGACGCACAACTGGGCTACCTCGCCTTCGGCTGGCTGACCATGGGCCAAGTACTTTCCTTCCCGATGATCCTGCTCGGCGTCGTGTTCATGTGGTGGGCGTATCATAGAGAAGCTGGTGCGAAGCATGGGGTGTAAACGCTTTATTTTCAGTGGACACGCAGTTCGCCGCATGTTCGGGCGTGCTATTAGCAAGGATGATGCGCTTGAAGCAGTAAAATCAGGAGAAATTATAGCGACCTATCCTAAAGATACTCCATTTCCGAGCTATCTCATGTTACATTTTATAAATGATATAGAGCTATTCATGTAGTAGTCTCGGCGGATCAGCAAGACGGCACATGTTATATCATAACGGCTTATCCCCCTGATCTGCTTGTTTGGGATGCTGATTTTAAAACGAGGCGAACGGTATGAAATGCGTACTATGCAAACACGGCGAAACCCGGACCGGCAAAGTAACCGTATCATTGCAGCGCGGAGAAACGACGGTCATTGTCAAAGATGTGCCCGCCGAGGTCTGCGAAAATTGCGGGGAATATTACCTCTCGGAATCTGTCACTGAAAAAATATTGCAAAAGGGTGAGGATGCGGTGAGAAAAGGCGCAGAAGTCGAAATTTATCGGTACGCCGCGTAACCGTGAAACAATACCTCGATTTCTTAAACCACATCCGCCAACACGGCGTGCGTAAGGACGACCGCACCGGCACCGGCACTGTCAGTGTGTTCGGTTACCAGATGCGTTTTAATCTGGCTGAAGGCTTTCCGCTTGTTACTACAAAAAAACTGCACATCAAATCGGTGATTTACGAGATGCTGTGGTTTCTCAGCGGCAACACCAATATCCAATATCTTAACGATAACGGCGTGCGCATCTGGAACGAGTGGGCCGATGAAAGCGGCGACTTAGGCCCGGTATACGGTGCGCAGTGGCGTCACTGGCAGGCCGCGGACGGCCGTACTATCGATCAGATCAGCGAACTGATTCAGCAGATCAAGACTAACCCCGATTCGCGCCGCCTGATCGTCAGCGCCTGGAACGTCGGCGAGCTTGATAAAATGGCCCTGCCGCCCTGTCATGCCTTTTTCCAATTCTATGTGGCCGATGGTAAGCTCTCCTGCCAGCTCACTCAGCGCTCCTGCGATGCCCTGCTCGGTGTGCCGTTTAATATTGCCGAGTATGCGCTGCTCACTCACATGATCGCCCAGCAGTGCGACCTCAAGGTGGGTGATTTCGTCTGGACGGGTGGCGACTGCCACATCTACCTTAATCACCTGGAGCAGGTGGATTTACAAATTAGCCGCACGCCTTACCCGTTGCCCACCCTAAGCATTAAACGCAAACCCGCGTCGATTTTCGATTACCAATTTGAAGATTTCGAGATTGTAAATTATCAATCCCACCCGCCCATCAAGGCCGCCGTGGCGGTGTGAGCATCGCCCAGGCGGCCAGCGAGATTCTTTCAGGGACTATTTGTTAATAGCCCTGTCTAACTCATCAGGAAAATACCTACAGTTTCTGTTTCATGAGAGCCGCTAGCCCTTTACGCTAGGGGAGGGTATTAACCGGGGGTTAACGCCGTCGGGAGGATTTCTTATGAAGACAGCCTGTACGCACCTCAACTTGATCCAAAAGGTGCTGCCCGCCACGGCCGGTTGTGCAGAGTGCCTGGCCTTGGGGACGCAGTGGGTCGAGTTGCGCATGTGTTTGGTCTGCGGCCACGTCGGTTGCTGCGATGGCTCACCCGGCAAACATGCCACGGCCCATTATCAGACGACCGGTCACCCGGTGATGCAGTCCATTGGGTCAGGCGAAGACTGGCGTTGGTGTTACATAGATAAAACCTACATATAGCCGTGCTAGCGTCGATCCGGCCACTACACTCCCCACATAGTCCCGCTATGCACTAACGATAAAATGGTTGACGTATACATTACATTATTATAATATTCGAATATGAGAACGCAAAATGTCAATTCCCTGTTAGGCCGCTGCGAATCGACGGCGCTATTGCTCAAAGCGCTAGCCCATCCGTTACGGTTACAGATTCTGTGCCACTTAACCGGTGGCGAAAAGACGGTCAGCGATCTGGAAAGGCTTTGCAGTGCCTCGCAGTCGGCCATTTCGCAGTTTTTGGCGCGCATGAAGGCGGATGATATGGTGGCCTCCCGGCGCGATGATCGGTTTGTTTATTATCGGATTTCTGATCCTCAGGTTTCACAATTGATAGGCGCATTACATAAGATTTTTTGCCACGACTAATTCTATGAGGAGCGAACATGTTAAAGAAATTAACCAAGGACTTGGCATTTGGTGATCAGGCATCGCCAGAGCAATTGGCCGAGTTAAAAGGCCAAGGGTTCAAGGCGGTCATTGATCTGTGCACGCCGCAAGAAGGCCGCCAGATTCCGCCGGCCCAGGTACAGGCTGCGGGACTGGAGCTTAAGCAGTTTCCGGTTGCGGTAGAGGCCTTAAATAAGGATCTGGTTAAGCATTATACGCAGTTGGTTAAAGAGGCCGGCGGACCCGTTTACACGCGCTGTGCGAGCGGCAAACGGGCCGGCTTGCTGGCATTGCTTAGCCTGGCTACCGAGCATGGATGGTCGGAACACGAATTTTTTGAACAGGTAAAGGCGGCGGGTTTTGACTGCGCCTCTGCGCCTGGACTAGCGCAATTTGCCATGGAATATATCCAGGGCTTATCGAGCAAGCAGCCTGCGTTGTAAGGAGGAGCTATGTTATTCCGCCAATTGTTTGATCAAGACACGGGTACCTACACCTATCTCATAGCGGACGAGGCAAGTCGCTCCGCCGTACTGGTCGATCCCGTTATCGAGCAGCTTGAGCGGGATTTACGCTTGCTTAAAGAGCTCGGCCTGAAATTGAAATACTGTTTGGAAACGCACGTGCACGCCGACCATATTACCGGTACGGCCCGATTGCGTGAGCTAACCGGGTGCACAGGTGTCGTGCCCGAGGGCGCCCCTGCGGGCTGCGCGGATTATTTTATCAAGGATGGCGAAGTCTTACGGGTGAGTGCGGTGACAATTAAAGCCATTGCCACGCCGGGGCATACCGATAGCCACATGGCTTACCAAGTCGGTGACGACCGCGTGTTGACGGGCGATGCCTTATTAATACGCGGTTGTGGCCGCACTGACTTTCAGAGCGGCAATGCGGCTCAGTTGTATGACTCAATAACGCAGAAACTTTATAGCCTGCCCGATGAGACCTTGGTCTATCCGGCCCATGATTACCACGGCAATACGGTATCAACCATTGGAGAAGAAAAGGCCTGGAACCCGCGTACCCACGGGCGTGACCGGCAGGGCTTTGCCGATTTCATGAACAGCCAAAATTTTCCGTATCCAGCGAAGATCATGGAGGCATTGCCGGCCAATGAGCGCTGCGGCAATGTTGCCGCCGCTGCAATAACCGAGACAAGATACACCTGATGATGCCGGCTTTGCTGCTAGGGGTCGCGCTGACGGGTTTGGTAGGTATCAGCATGGGACTGCTGGGCGGCGGCGGTGCCTTATTCGCCGCACCCATCTTGGTATATGTGCTGGGCGTGGAGCCCAAGGCAGCCATCATCATGACGCTGATCATAGTGGGCACGATCAGTTTATTGGGCGCGCTGGTTCACTGGCGGGCAAAAAATCTAAATATAGCCAAGGGCCTAAAATTCGGGCTGGCCATGATGCCGGGCTCTTATTTGGGCGCGAAGGTGGCGACGCTTCCGTTCGTTACCGGTACCATGCAAATGATTTTGCTCGCGGCCGTCATGCTCAGTGCCGCAGGCTTCATGATCTACCGAAGTTTTACCGGCCCGCTGCCCGACAACGAAGTGATCGATTTTTATCCCAAACCGTTGTGTACCCGTTGCGGTTTATGGATGGCGACGGAAGGCTTCGGGGTAGGTTTATTAACCGGGCTGGTGGGTGTAGGGGGCGGCTTCGCTATCGTGCCGGCCCTGGTATTATTAGGCGATACGCCGGTGCGCGAGGCTATCGCCACCTCGCTGATGATTATTGCAATCAGTTCCATTGCCGCCTTGGCGGGTTATCTAGGGCATGTCGAACTGGATGTCACGCTGGTGGTGATGCTCACGGCGGTGGCTGCCGCAGGGACGTTTGCCGGTCTGTATTGGTCAAGGTTTATGCGTGCGACGCAACTCCAGAAGGGCTTCAGTTACTTGCTAGTTGCCATGGGCGTCTTTATCTTGTTCCAAAATCGCGCCGTGTTCGGCAGCCTTGCTAATTTATATATTGTCAGCTAACAAATGCGATAATAAACACCCCGGCGAGACGCTTGCACGAATAATTAAGGAACGGTTTTTAGACCATGGTAATCTCACTGGTGGTAGCAATGGCGCGCAACCGCGTTATGGGCCGTGATAACGCCCTGCCCTGGCATTTGCCGGCGGATTTAAAATATTTCAAGCGCATCACCATGGGCAAGCCTATCGTGATGGGGCGCAAAACCTTTGAGTCCATTGGCAGGATGTTGCCGGGACGGGCCAATATTGTTATCACCCATGACCACGGATATCGTGCCGACGGCTGTTTGGTCGTCCATTCCATTGATGAGGCATTGGCCGCCGCTGCAGGCGCGCCCGAGGTGATGATTATCGGCGGGGCGAAACTGTTCGAGCAGACCTTGCCGCGCGCCACGCGTATTTATTTAACGGAGATCAACGCAGATATCACGGGTGACACCTATTTCCCCAAGCTCGATGATCACATATGGGGCGAGACGCAGCGTGTTGACTGCGCGCCCGACGAGCAGAATCCCTACAGCTACAGCTTTAGAGTGCTTGATAAATGCACCGGCCGGCAATTGCAAGTCTAAGCAAATCAGGATTATGATTAATTAATCCGTCGGCAGTTTTCAGTTTTACCGGGTTTTGTAGTTACGCCTGCCCATAATTTATTGAATCAGGAGGTGCAATATGACGCCCAATGTCGGTAAAGTAGATAAAATTTTACGCATTGTGATCGGCTTGGCATTGCTCTCGCTGCTATTTATCCTGGAAGGCAATGCGAAATACTGGGGATTGCTCGGCATCGTGCTCATTGCCACGGCGGTGATCAATTGGTGCCCCGGCTGGGCCGTGCTGGGCGTGAACACGCGCAAGCATGAGCACAAGCCCGCGCAGTCTTAAACTCGCACGACAAGCGGCAATCCCGTCTTTACGCGCTGTGATCGTGGTGCGTGGGCACGCCGTATTTCATACCAGAGGAAACCTTATGCTCAAGCGAAACCTGGCATGGATGCTATGCGTGGTCTGCCTAACCGCATGGGCGCAAGACGGCAAGCCGCCGCGCAGCGAAAAACTGTTGGGCGAGATCGATGTCACATCGTGGATGCAATCGTCCTTTAACGTCAGCCCCGATGGTAGACGCTTTGTTTACGTTACCCAAGATAAGGGCAAGCAGGCTGTGATAGTGGACGGCAAAAGAGGGAAATTCTATGACGGTATCGGTGATCATTCGTCATTTTTCAGCCCCGACAGCCGGCATGTGGCCTACCTGGCCAGATTCAACGACAAATGGCACGTGGTCTACGACGGTGTTGAAGGTAAGGGCTATGACGCGCTGGCCAATCCGGTATTCAGCCCCGACAGCCGCCGTTATGCGTATAAAGCCAAGCGTGGCGAGCATGCGCTAGTGGTGGTGGACGGGAAGGAGGGCGCGCGTTACGATGGTTTGGGTGATCGCGAGCAGGCCTTGCTGTTTAGCCCCGACAGCAAGCGCTTGGCCTATGTGGCCCAGCAAGGGAATACATTCTTCGTGGTGGTAGACGGCAAAAAGGGTAAGCCGTATGACATCATCGGCGCCAGCAGTCTCACCTTCAGCCCGGATAGCCGGCGTGTCGCGTATCGCGCCATGCTCGATGGCGCGACCATGGTGGTGGTCGATGGCGAAGAGCAAAAACACTATCAGGCCGTTGCCGCCAGTGTTCCGCTATTCAGTCCTGATAGCAAACATATAGTTTACGTGGCCGGCGCGGGGGATAAAAAATTTATCGTGCTGGATGGCAAGGAAGGTCCGCCCTACGCCGATATTATTAGCCGTTCGCCGACCTTCAGCCCGGATGGCCGTCATCTTGCCTATATAACGAGGCAGGATAATCATGATGCTGTGGTGCTGGATGGCCGAGAGGGCGAACACTATGACCGTATCACCCAAGACAATCCGGTATTCAGTCCCGACAGCGAGCATATTGTCTATGTCGCGCAGGCGGGCGATAAGGAATTTGCCGTGATTGACGGCAAGCCGCAGCAGGGCTACGAGCATGTGGGCAGCAACGGCTCTTTTTTCAGCCCCGACAGCAAACACATCGGTTATTTGGCCGCTACGAGTGACGAGGAGATGTTTGTCGTCGTGGACGGCATGGAGCAAAAAAAATACAACGCCATCGGCAAGCGCAACCCGCGCTTCAGCCCCGCAAGCGATTATGTTGCCTATAAGGCGCGCGCAGGGGTAGAGCAGCTTGTGGTGGTCGATGGCGAGGAAGATCAACGCTACGACCTCATCGTCACCGATATTGAATTTGATTCACCCCGTAGCTTGCACTACCTCGCCATCAAGGACAACAAGGTATATCGCATCGATAGGGGTAAATCGATCGCAGGCGTTACGATGTCTGTGGGAAGGCAGGCCAATGCCGGAAAAAATACCATCGGCGCTTACTAAGAAAACGCCGAATAAATCATAGGGCCTCCTTAATAGGCTGCCGTTGTCTAGCCAGGTGCGCGGGCTTGCACATAGCGGCGGCAAGGCACGGCGAATCTGTCGCGAGCCGGGCCATCCAGGCGTAACGCCGTTAACGCGCCACCCCACAAACAACCGGTATCAAGCGGATAAATACCGTTATCCGTGCATGGCCCCAGCGTCGACCAGTGGCCAAATACAATATTTAAATCTGCACTCTGCCGTCCGGGGATCTTAAACCAGGGCAGGTAAGGTTTTGGTGCACTATCGGGAGGCCCCTTTTCCTCCAGCGCCAAACGCCCCGCGGCATCGCAAAAACGCAGCCGCGTGAAGCAATTGGTTATAAAGCGCAGACGATCCCAGCCGCTGAGTTGTTCCGACCACTGCCTAGGTTCGTTGCCGTACATTTGCCCCAGATACGAAACATAGTCCGGTCCTTGTAATGCAGCTTCGACTTCCGCTGCACAGGATTGGGCGAATGCCAAGTTCCACTGCGGCGGCAGGCCCGCGTGGAGCAGTGTAAAACCAAGCTGGGTATCATGATGCAATAGCGGCCGATAACGTAGCCACGAGAGTATTTCATTACGATCCGGTGCCTGCAGGATAGTGTCGAAGGTATCTTTGTGACGATATTGCTCATGTCCGTGCGCCACCGCCAGCAGGTGCAAATCGTGATTGCCGAGAACAGTAAGCGCATGTTCGCCCAGTCCTTTAACGAAGCGCAGGGTCTCCAGTGACTTGGGCCCACGGTTGACTAAGTCGCCGGTAAGCCAGAGCGTGTCGCGAACCCGGTTAAATTTTATTTTATCAAGCAACTCCAGCAATTCATCGAAGCAGCCTTGAATATCACCGATGGCATAAACCGCCATGCAGTAGTCCCCTTATCACATGATTCAAAAAGTGAGTATAACCCCTCTGGACGGCGCGAATAAAATGCTTATGGGGGTATTCAGAGTACCCATGCAGACTGACTAAAGAAAAAACATGCGAGCGGGCAAGGTTGAACTTGAGCAACCCAGCGCTGTCTAGATTAATGTATAGCCATTTTTCAAGGAAATATCGAGCTTAACTTAATCACTTCTTTATTCGGCCAACTCCAACCTAAAATGAGGGAACATATATGGAAAAGCGACTATTGTCCGCTCTGGTGTTGACATTACTTTCCGGCGCAGCCCTGGCGCTGCCGACCCACAAGGACTTCCAAGCATTAAATGCCAACGAAGATAGCTACCTAACGCAGGAGAAATATCAACATCCTGAAATTACCCAGCAAGATTATGGTCAGGCCGATATTAACAAGGATGGCAAGATTAGCCTAAATGAATATCGGGCCTCTTCTTCTACCCCACAGGGTGCTCCACTGCAGGGCACCCATCCATCTGACGCAGCGCTTACCGTAATAGCCTACGAGGGTAGCGCGGCGCGTTCCGCCGACACCTCCGGTTCGGCTGACATGTCGAGTTCCGGTGGCACAGCGGGTGCATCGGGGACAGCGGGCGGTTCCGCTAGCGGCAGCGCGGATAGCGCCGCCACAGGCTCGGCAGGCATGGAGGCCAGTGGTTCTGCCTCAAGCACGGCTGTTGGCGACATACCGGCCTTTGATAGTTTGGATAGGAATAAAGACGGCAAACTCAGCAGGAACGAATACGAGGCGGCGAGCACCGATCTGCGCGTGCGCGGCGCCAGTAGCCCGGATCTTACCACCCGCGATAAAGATCAGCCCGGCGACGATAAAGTGATGAAATCAACCGATCCCAGCGTTCTGCAAGGGCCGCAGGGTGCCGGCGGTTCGGGCGGCAATGCCAGCAAGCAGCCGAGGGATGGCTCCACGGGGGATATAGCTCGTTAGCCTAACCAATCCTAGCGAGGGCTACGTCTTCTATTGCCCATCCAAGCCCGGGTAATGAAGATATGGCTCTCCTAGGGCCTATGCGGCCAGGCGGCCAAGCGGCCAAGCCAGGCAGGCCGTGCTTTAAAACCCCTTCGTTTGTGACGATTGAACTTTAGCGAAGTTCAGGGTCTCCAAAACCAAGAGGGTAGTTACAAATCCAATCATATCACTAAGTTTTTAATCTCATCTATCTACATGGAGGAACGTTTCATGGAAAAGAAATTATTAGCAGCCTTAACGCTAAGCGTGATCTCGGGTGTGGCCTTCGGTGCCAGCCTGCCGTCGTTTGACAAATTGGATACCAACAAAGATGGGTCACTCAGCAAAAGTGAATATGATGCAGCCAAGACCATGCAAGGCAGCAGCAGTGACCAGCCCAGTAGCAGCACGGGGCGTAGCAGCGGCAGCAGCGCAACCGACAGTACCATGGGCGGCAGTTCGGCCGGCAGCAGCGGCATGAGCGACGATAGCACCAGCGGTGGCGCGAGCGGCAGCAGCGGCGGCATGGGTGGTTCCAGTATGGGCGGTTCTCCCAGCTCAGGCACTACCGGCAGCCCCAGCAGCACCGATTCTTCAAAAAGTATGGGCGGCTCGGCGGCTGGCAGCTCACCTTCCAAATAACCTTGGCTCGGGTTATTGGTGTTTTAGTACCCCCGTAACATAAGTAGTTGGCCTTGCCTGCAATACACAGCAGGCAAGGCCTTTTATTTTCCAATATTGTTTTGCTCGTATCAATCGCTGGCAGGTTTAATGGCAAGCTGGCGGATTGAACTTTGCTGGCGGCCTGACTCTAAAATAATTGTAAGCAGCGAAGCGAGGCCTCACTGTAATTTTTGATTAGTTATTGTATTCATGCATGGGCGTAATAAAAGTGATCATGGAGGAGGACAGCATGGAAAGAGAAGCGGCAGACCAGGAGATTCCCGGCAGGAAGGGTGGCGAAACGGTAAGTCATGACCGCGAGCATATGGCCGAAATAGGCCGCAAAGGCGGTAAGACAGTGAGCCAGAATAGACAGCATATGGCTGATATCGGTCGCAGGGGTGGCGAAACGGTAAGTCAGGATCGTGCACACATGGCCGACATTGGCCGCAAAGGCGGCGAGCGTGTAAGCCAAAATCGTCAGCATATGTCTGAAATCGGTAGAAAAGGAGGCAAGGCAAGAGGAGGCAGCGCGCAGGAACAAAGGGAATAACGGCGGGCGCCCTGGTTGGAAATGGATTCGCTCGGGAGAGCTATTTGTGTTGTCATGGATGCAAGGTTTAACTAACGATCTTAAACTTAACCGCGAAGATTCCTTTGCACTACAGCGTGATCAGCAGGGCAGCAGTGCTAGCCGGGACAGTGCTAGTGGCGGCAATGCAGGGAGCAGCGCTATGGATAAGAGTAGTGATGACGCTGCGAATAGTAGCAGCGGCCCCTAATGTCTTATAGTGAACTTGTTACGTTACGGTAGCCCTGGAAGGAATCCACTTCCTTCCAGGCAGTTTGCAGTTGCGCCTGCTAGTGAACAAGCCGTTCCTCCCGCAGTGTTTGTACAATGCAGGAATATCCATGAATAAGAAATGGGCATGGCTGGTCTGGAGTTTGATGTCCACTGGCGTGCTGGCCGAGTTAAGCGTGCAGCCATTTGCCAGTCTCGACGTCAATGCCGATGGCTTTATTGCCCAGGATGAGTTGCAGACTGCGTCGACCAATGATTTCAGTAGGGCGGATATCGATAGAGATGGACGCATCAGTGCCTTGGAATACCAGACTTTTTTGCTCGTGCAGTCTCAGCCTGGCCTCATTAGCGGCGTGGCCCTCTTGCCTGCCTTTGAGACCCTCGATATTGACCGGGATGGTGTGGTTAGCCAGAGCGAATATCAGGCCTTGCTAAACCAGTTGCAAGGACGTGTAATACAGGCGCCGGTCACTACAGGACCCCTCACGCCGGGCACGGGTATTGCGCCTATTCCCGGTACAACTATTACGCCCACCGGCCCACCCTTGGGCACAAGTCCCATCCCGCTTACGCCTATTGCCCCGGTAACTCCACTCGTTCCTGCACCCGCTACTACTTCACCCATTACTGGAACTACCTCCCGGTAGCGCGCTTATCGGGCCAAGTGTTTCTGACACCTTAATAATTCAACGACTATTTCAGAACAGTGATGTAAGGTGACGGCCCTGTCTTATGTTACTAATAGTCGTAACGTGTGCCATGCGCACGACCAAGCAGGTGTCCTGGGGATGACCCGTGATAGGTAAGCGGAAAAACATCACCCATGATCCAAGTAGTGCGTATGAGCAAGTAGCCAGGTTTGAATTCGTGCGACTGGCGCACGCTACAGTCTACGGATAGCCGCACTACGCCTTCCCGCCGCCGCTGATGCGGTACAGCACCCAATCCAAGGCTCGGTAAGGTAGTATGCGCCGCAAGGCGGCAGCCAGGTGAGTGGGGAAGGTAACGTAATAGCGAAGCTTAGGCCGCGGATGTTCCAGCGCATGGACAAGCTTATCCTGCACAGCCTGCGGTGTCAGCGTGAACGGCGCAACCGGGCCGGGTTGGGTCAGCCGCCGTTCCATGGCCAGATAATTCTTTCGATGTGCGCTGCGCTCGGGGTCGATATTCTGCTGATAGGTTATGAAGGAGTTGCTGCGGAATCGGCTGATGATCGGGCCGGGCTCGATCAGTGAAACAAGAATGCCCGTGTCCCTTAATTCCAAGCGCAGCGTATCGGTTAAGCCCTCCAAGGCGAATTTGCTTGCATTGTAGGCGCCCCGGTAAGGCAATACCGCCAGACCTAGCAATGAACTAATGTTGATAATGCGGCCATAACCCTGTGCACGCATCACCGGCACAATAAGGTTGGTCAATTCCAGCGGTCCGAATAAATTCGTTTCGAATTGGGCGCGTATTACCGCGCGGCGCAAATCCTCCACAGCACCCGCTTGGCCGTAACCGGCGTTGTTGACCAAGGCAAATAATTGCCCATCGGTGCGTGCCAGGACCTCACGCACCGCCGCTTGAATAGAAGTCGAATCATCCAAGTCTAATTGTAAACTCTCCAAACCCTGCGCGGCCAAGGCGGCCACGTCCGCTGCCTTGCGCGCGCTTGCGAACACACGGTAACCGCGCGCCTGCAGGGCCAGTGCTACATGCTGCCCGATGCCGCTGGAGCAGCCGGTGATAAGAACACTTTTTGAGTTCATTATGGTTGTTAGTGCAAGCTTAGGTCAGGCTAATAATACGGCGACCAGCCCGCTCAGGAAAATACCGTCGAAGGTGCCTGCGCCGCCTATTGCGGCGATGGGCGCGCCCATTTTTCTAATATCGCCCAGGCGCAACAGATCGGCGCCGATCAACACGCCCAGCGTGCCGCCGATGTAGGCCAATGGCGCGCTTTGCGCCGGATTAATCATAATCGCGGCGAGCGCGGCACTGATGGGGGCGATAAATAACGGCATGGTAATGCCCAAGCCTGCAATAGGGTGGCTGGTTATACGGCTAACGCCGGCGACCACTGCAATAGCCAGTAGCACATCGAAAAGACCGAGTGCGTTGTAGCGGATGAGATAGTAGGAAAACAGCGCGGGAATCAAACCGCCGCCCACGTTCACTGCAATTAGTGTCTTACCCTTAAAGGCGCGTTGATTTTTGCGCACCAAATCGCGCCATTGCACGGGCACCGTTTCCATATTTAGGGGGGTGGCAGCCACGGTGAAGAGCGGTAAATTAATGACACTACCGATGAGCGAGGAGAACAGCAATAAGAAGGCCGAGGATTGCGACAGGCCAAGTTTATCAAAGGCGATGGTCAGCACGCCGATCTGCACAAAGGCGAGCAGGAGGCCCGCCAGGAATAGCATCAAGGCGAATTGAAAGCCTGAGAAGGGTGGGCGCATGGGCTATATATTGGCGATAAAATAAGAGACGTATTTTATCGCCCTTGCCAGGATCGGTACATGCTCGGCTCCTTGCAGCGCTATCCTGCGCCGCTGCGTCGCTACGGCCATGCCATCCCTGGCACGGCGTTCGCGGCTGCACCGCTCACCTTACGGCGCTCCTCTTGTTGCAGGGCCCACATATGAGCATAGACCTTGCCTTTATCTAACAGTTCACGGTGTGACCCGCGCTCGACAATACGGCCTTGATCCATTACCAGGATTTGATCCGCATCGATAATAGTGGATAAACGATGTGCGATCACCAAGGTCGTGTGATGTTCCGCCACCTCGCGCAACGCATCGAGAATGGCCTGTTCCGATTTGGAATCGAGCGCCGACGTGGCCTCATCGAATATTAAAATCTTAGGGTCTTTTAGTACGGTGCGGGCAATAGCGACGCGCTGTTTTTCGCCGCCGGAAAGCTTGAGGCCGCGCTCGCCCACCAAGGTATCGTAACCATCGGGCAGCGATTCAATAAAATTGTGGATATGCGCCAGGCGCGCGGCCTGTAGCACCTCTTCGCGGCTGGCCTCGGGTTTGGCATAAGCAATATTGTAGTAAATACTGTCGTTAAACAGCACCGTGTCTTGCGGGACGATGCCGATGGCGGCGCGCAGACTTTTCTGTGTTACATCGCGAATATCTTGGTTCTGGATGGCGATGCGCCCATGGGTAACATCATAGAAGCGAAACAGCAGGCGCGCCAAGGTTGATTTACCCGCGCCACTAGGCCCCACCACCGCCACCTTGTGTCCAGCCGGTATGACGAAGTTAACATCAAATAGGATCTGCCGGTTTGAATCATAACCGAAATCGACATGCTCAAAACGCACCTCGCCGTCGCCTACTATCAGATCGGCGCCGCCGGGCGGGTCTTTCACCTCGGGGTGCTGATTCAGCAAATTGAACATGCGCTCCATGTCAGCCAGCGAATTCCGAATTTCACGGTAAACGAAGCCGAGAAAATTGAGCGGAATAAACATCTGGATCAGGAAGGCGTTCACCAGCACCAAATCACCCAGCGTCATGCTGCCACGCGTTACCTCGCGGCTGGCCATAATCATCAGGATGGTAACGCCCGCCGCAATGATGGCGCTCTGCCCGAAATTAAGCACCGCCAACGAGGTTTGGTTTTTAACGGCGGCGCGTTCCCATACCTGCATATTTTCATCGTAGCGGCGCGCTTCATAATCCTCATTACCGAAATATTTCACCGTCTCATAATTTATTAAACTATCGATGGCCCTGGTATTGGCCTTGGAGTCCATCTCATTTTTGGCGCGCACGAAGGATAGACGCCATTCGGTAATAAGCAGTGTGAAGGCGACATAGATGAGCAGCGCGACAAAGGTGACAATGGCATACCAGACGCTGTATTTTGCCAGCAGGATGGCCGCGACCATGCTAATTTCCAGCAAGGTCGGCAGGATATTAAATAGCATAAAAGTGAGCAAGAAGCTGATACCGCGCGTGCCGCGCTCGATGTCGCGCGATAATCCGCCGGTCTGCCGCTCTAAATGGAAGCGCAAGGCCAGCGAGTGCAGGTGCCTGAATATCTTCAGCGCAAGGCGGCGGATGGCGCGCTGCGTTACCTTGGCAAACACCGCGTCACGCAGTTCACCGAACAAGGCATTGGCCAGCCGCAACAAGCCGTAGCCGAGTAATAGCGCCAGGGGCAGCATCAGTATGCTATGGCGGCTGGCGTCCAGGGCATCGACGATCTCCTTCAGCAACAAGGGCACCCCGACGTTGGCCACCTTGGCGAGGACCAGGCAGGTCATGGCCAACACCACGCGCCCGCGAAATTCCCATAAATAGGGCAGCAGGCTGCGTATGGTGTTCCAATCTCCGGGCGAGCCGGGGGGAGGGGTGTGGGAACTACGAGAGGAGCCGTGCATGGTCATAATATAAAGTAGCCGGTG
>DATECT010000093.1:0-5269 GCA_035286765.1 Gammaproteobacteria bacterium | reverse complement strand
CCCCCCGCCTGTGCCGTCGTAAACCTTCGACCTTGAACCAAAAGTTCAGGTGGGGACCAAAACGATGTATCAGGCTTTCCGCGCAGGGGTTACCTGACGCGGACGTGCACAACAACACCGATAACTAAGTCCCCGGGGCATAAAATTAGGCTCAAAGAAACACCCAGTCTACTAACGAACACTGCAGGGGATGCCTAAACTTGTTGGGTGCAACCCCCTGCTCGTGAGAGCAGAAAGGCCGTACTCCGTTTAGCACTACCCTAAAATTGCAGTTGATGGCCTTTATTCAAGGCGCGCTCAATTTTATCTTGCAAGGCGCGTACCCGGCTATTGAAGCCGAGACTAAAATCCTCTTTACGGGACCGCTGTTGCAGTAATTCATGGGCCAGATTGAGCGCGGCCATTACCGCGATGCGTTCAATGCCCACGACCTTGCCGCTGTCGCGAATCTCTTTCATCTTAGCATTAAGATACTGTGCCGAGGCCAGCAAGGCCTCTTTTTCTTGTTCCGCACAGGCAACACGGAATTCTTTTTCCAGAATCTGCACGGTTACCGGTGCCGGGTCACGGTTCATGTTTCTTGCTCTAAGGCCTTTAGTCGCTGGATGATGAGTTCCACGCGGGTATGGGCCTGCTCGGTCTTTTCGATCAGGCTCGCTCGCTCGGTAACCAAGGCCGCTTGCTGTTTGCGCAGAAAATTATTCTCTTCTTTTATACGCTCGCAGGCCTGGATCATTTCTTCGACCCGGCTTTCCAATCTTTTTAATTCCAACTCGCCCATTTGGATGGGAGTCTCTGTGCCCATGGAGTTCACTCGGCTAAATTTTTAAGTTAACGACTGCAACGCACCTTTTCCACACTACCAATATAGATCGGCAATGCTACCGGGTCAACGGCAAATTTTACTTATGTTCATTTAACGGCGTTAGACCTGACTCACTCGCGCTCTGATTACGCCGGTCAGAGATCGGCTCCCCCGCAACAGTATCGACCGGGGTGATACTCAAATCACCGCCGCGCACCCGCAAGCTGAGCTTGCCTTGTAATAAGGCCAGCAGGTCATGGCCCACCAAGGCGCCGCGCCAACCGTGCAAAATGGCGATATCGTGCTGCCCCAGCACCAACTGTTCCAGTTCCTTGCGTGTCGTCAATATGGATGGGCTTACTGCATTCTCCAAGCCGCGCATGCGCACCACGGCCATCAAGGTATCGGCCAGCGCTTCTTGCCGGGCATCGAGCCGCAGCGGTGCTTCGAGCTTCGGCCATTGCTCTTTGGGCAGGCCTTTGCCGGTGCGGATAACGGTTACGATCTCCGCGCCGCTGCGATTAAGCACTTGCGCGTCCACGCCGCGCACCTTGGCCAAGGTGCCGGTATCCACGGGCATCCAGCGCGCCAATTCGAGCAAGGCCTCGTCGCTCACGATCCATTTGCGCGGCTTGTTCGCCGCCTTGGCGCGTTCTTCCCGCCAGGCGGCCAGACTGCGCAACACGGCGAGTTGCACGCCTTTCAAGGTATTCGCCTGGCGGATGCGCCGCCACGCATTCAGGGGTGAATTGGCGTAGCGTTGCTCATCCGTCAATTCGGCGAAGTCGTCGCTTAACCATGCCCCGCGCCCTTTGCGTTCAAGTTCAGCGCACTGCTGCAAATAAATATGCACTAGATAGCGCACGTCGTCCGCCGCGTAGCGCAACTGCTCAGGATCGAGCGGGCGTTGCGCCCAGTCGGTGCGGGTGTGGGATTTATCCAGCTCTACTCCGAGCATCCCCTGCACTAAATTCGCATAGCCAACTTGGTCGCCATAGCCTAACAAGGTGGCGGCAATTTGGGTATCGAACAAGGGCTGCGGCAAGGCGCCGCACAAGTCGTAAAACATTTCTAAATCCTGCCGCGCCGAGTGCATCACCTTAATGATAGTGCGGTCATAGATAAGCTCGAGCAGCGGCCCTAAATCCTTGAGCGCGAGCGGATCAACACAGGCCACGAGATCTTCCGTTGCCACTTGTAGCAGACAGAATTGCGCGTAGTAGGTCTTCTCGCGCATAAACTCGGTATCGAGGGCGAGCCAGCGGCTGGCGCGCAAGCGTTCACACAATTCGATCAGTTGCGCCGGCGTATCAACGTAATATTCCTGAATGTCCGGAGGAAACTTAGTGAGAGAAGAAATGCTTAACTCCTCGATGACCACACCGGCCGCTCAGCATGGGGCTATGCCGTGGGGTGTTGGGGCTGGGAATGAAATACTCTCAAAATTATCGTTTTTTAATGCAGTCGTTTGCTCTACACTTTGCATTATACGCTGAATAGTGCGCCTTAACACAGCGGGCCAGGGCTGATTCCGCAGTTAAGCAAACCATATATTTCA
The DNA here is from genome assembly GCA_035286765.1 of Gammaproteobacteria bacterium. Classification (GTDB taxonomy): domain Bacteria; phylum Pseudomonadota; class Gammaproteobacteria; order SURF-13; family SURF-13; genus DATECT01. Next base: position 2,906 of record DATECT010000093.1, on the reverse strand, counting down.
ATAAGCGATACACCGTTCACATAAAGAAGGTCAGACCTCACTTGGTAGCACTATTTCGCCTGTTTATCGATCTCTGCCTACTGCGCGCCAAGCCCCAAGATCTGCCCGCCTCCCCCTCTTTATTAGGTGCCACGCTCATTAGCTATACCCTGACCAGCCTGGCGCTGGCCACAGCGGGATGGGTGCTGGAACGGGCGATTCTTTACGCCCTGGTGGATGCGCTCACCATGGCCTTGCTGACGCACACTATGCTGCTGCTGCGCAAGGTGCCCGCCCGGCTGACCCAGACGCTCACGGCCCTGGCGGGCAGCGGCACGCTGCTCGGTCTGGCAGCCTGGCCGCTGGTCGCTGCGCAATCCCCGCTGCTATTATCGTTTGTGATGATGGTGTGGAGCATCGCGGTCACCGCCAATATCCTGCGCCATGCCCTGTCGGTAAACCTGACGCTCGGCATACTAGCGAGTTTGGGTTATGTGGTGGTTACGTTCGTGGTCATGGGCACGCTGTTTCCCGCCGCGAGTTAACGGCGCCTCACGCAAAGGCGCCAAGGCGCCAAAAAAGCAGATATCATGGCAAGACAGTAAGAATATTTGCCTGTCTTTAACATGTTGCCTCAGTCTGCTCGCAAATACCGACTCTGGCTTAGTCTTTTTGCGGCTTTGCGCCTTTGCGTGAGACGCTTTCCTGTTTGCGTGCCGGCATTTTTGATTCTATAAAGGGCTATTATGCACATCCACATCCTAGGCATCTGCGGTACGTTTATGGGCGGTATCGCCCTGCTGGCGCGCGAGGCCGGTTTTACCGTGAGCGGCTCCGATGCCAACGTCTATCCGCCCATGAGCACCCAACTGGAGGCGCAGGGCATCACCTTATGCGAGGGCTATGATCCCGCCCATCTCAGGCCCAAGCCGGATTGCGTGGTGATCGGCAATGCCCTGTCGCGCGGCAATGCGGCGGTGGAGTATGTGCTGAACGAGGGCCTACCCTACACCTCCGGCCCGCAGTGGCTGGCGGAGCATATTCTGAAAGATAAATGGGTACTGGCAGTGGCCGGCACGCACGGCAAGACCACCACCTCGTCCATGCTGGCCTGGATCCTGGAATACGCCGGGTTGGCGCCGGGCTTCCTGATCGGCGGCGTGCCCAATAACTTCGGTCTTTCCGCGCGCCTGGGCCAGACGCCGTTCTTCGTGGTGGAGGCCGACGAGTACGATACCGCCTTTTTCGATAAGCGCTCCAAGTTCGTGCACTACCGCCCCCGCACCGCTATTTTAAACAATTTAGAGTTCGATCATGCAGACATCTTCGCCGATCTTGCTGCGATTGAGCTGCAATTTCATTATTTAGTACGTACCGTGCCGGGCACCGGCCTGATCGTCGCCAATGGTTACGAAGAAAGCATTCAGCGGGTATTGCAACGCGGTTGCTGGAGCCCCGTCGAGTGGCTAGGCCGCGCTGACGGTTGGCAGGCCGCTCCCGGCGCGCAGGCCGGAATTGCCATTAGCTTCCAGGGCCAGCCGCAAGGAATCTTAGCCTGGGATTTGCTCGGCGAGCATAATCTGCATAACGCCTTGGCCGCGATTGCGGCGGCGCGCCATGTCGGGGTACCTCCAGCCCAGGCCGTCGCGGCATTAGCGGAATTCCGCAATGTGAAGCGGCGCATGGAGGTGCGCGGCGTGGTCAACGGGATTACCGTCTACGACGACTTCGCCCACCACCCCACCGCCATCACCACCACCTTGCAGGGTCTGCGCGCCAAGTTGGCCAGCGTGCCGGGCAGTCGCATCCTGGCGGTGTTGGAACCGCGCTCGAACACTATGCGCATGGGCGTGCACCAGCAGACCCTGGCACCCGCCCTGAGCCTGGCCGACGGCGTGGCCCTCTATGAACCCGCCAATCTGGGCTGGAGCCTCGCCGGGGTGGCGCAGCAAATCGGCCCCAAGGCGCGGGTGTTTGCTTCTACCGGGGAGATTACTCAATATATAGCGCAGCAGGCGCGCCCAGGCGACCACGTGCTGATCATGAGCAACGGCTCGTTTGACGGGTTGCATGAGCAGGTCGTCAAGGCCTTGAATAATAATTGAGCAGCTTCTTACAGGGGATAAAACAATCATGAGCCGTGACGCGATTGCGCTTGCCATGACCGGGGCCTCCGGCGCGGCCTACGGCCTGCGCCTGCTGGAGTGTCTGCTGGGCGCCGGCAAGCACGTCTATCTGATGATCTCCGCGCCCGGTCAAATGGTGATCAGTATGGAGACGGGCTTGAAACTGCCTAGCAAGCCCAGCGAGATGGCCGACATCCTCACTGCACGCTATGGGGCACAACCCGGCCAGTTGCAGGTGTTCGGCAAAGAGGACTGGATGGCGCCGGTGGCGAGCGGCTCGAACGCCCCCGCCGCGTTGGTGGTGTGTCCGTGCACGGCGGGCACGCTGTCCGCCATCGCCTGCGGCGCCAGTAATAAGTTGATTGAGCGCGCCGCCGACGTGGTGTTGAAGGAGCAACGCAGGCTCATCCTGGTGCCGCGCGAGATGCCCTTCTCGGTGATCCACCTGGAAAACATGCTGCGCCTGGCGCGCATGGGCGCGGTGATTTTGCCTGCCAACCCCGGCTTCTATCATCACCCGCGCAGCATTGAAGACTTGGTGGATTTCGTGGTGGCGCGCATCCTCGATCATTTAAATATCGAGCATAGGCTTATCCCTCGTTGGAGCGAAGCATCAGACCCGTCGAGCGATTGAGCGTGATGGGCAGACTGGTACTCCAAGCTAGGCACACGCAGCCATGTCCGAATTAATTATCCCGTTGTTCCCCCTGCACACGGTATTATTTCCCGGCGGGCTGCTCTCATTGCGCATCTTCGAGCCGCGCTACCTCGACATGGTCAGCAACTGCATGAAGTCGGGCA
>DATECT010000092.1:0-7451 GCA_035286765.1 Gammaproteobacteria bacterium | reverse complement strand
GAAATGGTGGTGCCGGTGGATGGCCGCGTGCCCAATCCCAGCGGCGAGAGCGACCCCACGCGTCGCTTGGGCATGGAGCGGGCACTGCACTACATGGGCCTTAGCGCCGACACGCCGATTACCGATATCCCCTTGGACAAGATCTTCATTGGCTCCTGCACCAACTCGCGCATCGAAGACCTGCGCGCCGCCGCCAGTGTGGTGAAGGGGCGCAAGATCGCGCCCACTATCAAACTGGCCATGGTGGTGCCGGGCTCTGGTCTAGTGAAGCAACAGGCCGAGGCCGAGGGCTTGGATAAGATCTTTCGCGCCGCCGGATTCGAGTGGCGCGCCCCCGGCTGCTCCATGTGTCTGGCCATGAACGCCGACCGCTTGGAGCCTGGCGAGCGCTGCGCCTCCACCTCCAACCGCAACTTCGAGGGCCGTCAGGGCCAGGGTGGGCGCACCCATTTAGTCAGCCCGGCCATGGCGGCGGGTGCAGCGATTGCCGGCCACTTTGTCGACGTTAGGCAATTTCAGGTCTAAACCGCCGGGCCGAGTCCTGCTGTGAGCGCCGTGCCGGAGTTGCATAGCAGCCGGGTAACCGGGTAAGATTGATCTACAAACAATTCGTTGGTACTTTCATATGGAGATGAAAATGAACAAAAACTGGATGGTTTTCCTCATGCTATTGACCGCTCTTGGTTTAACTGCCTGTAACACTATTCAAGGTGCCGGTGAGGACATTGAAAAGGGTGGCGAGGTGATCCAAAAGGGCGCCAAAGATGCTAAGTATTGAAAATGACTAGGATAATCGCACTGCTGCTACTCGCTCTATTGGCCCTGACCGGCTGCAATACCTTGCAGGGTATGGGTAAGGACATTGAAAAGGGCGGCGAGGCCATTCAGAAGTCCACGCGCTAATGCAAAAGTTATCCGTGTTAAGGGGGGTGGTTGCCCCCCTCGACCGCGCCAACGTCGATACCGACGCTATTATTCCCAAGCAGTTCCTCAAGTCCATCAAGCGCAGCGGCTTCGGGCCGAATCTATTCGATGAATGGCGTTACCTGGACCACGGCGAACTGGGGATGGATAATACCGGGCGCCCGTTAAATCCCGATTTCGTACTCAATCAACCGCGCTATCGCGGCGCGCAGATTTTGCTTACCCGGGAAAATTTCGGCTGCGGTTCGTCGCGCGAGCATGCCCCCTGGGCCTTATTGGATTACGGTTTTCGCGTGATTATCGCGCCCAGCTTTGCCGACATCTTTTTCAACAACTGCTTTAAAAACGGCATCCTGCCTATCGTCCTGGATAGCGCGGTGGTCGATCGCCTCTTCAATGAAGTAGCCGCCATGCCGGGTTACAACCTGAGCGTCGATCTCGCCGCGCAAACCATTACCACACCGCAATCCGAAGTGATTAGCTTTAACGTCGATGCCTTCCGCAAACACTGCCTGCTCAATGGTCTGGATGACATCGGCCTTACCTTGCAGCATGTCGCAGACATCCGCGCCTACGAACAGCGGCGGCGTACGGAAACCCCCTGGTTGTTCAGCGCGGAGCAATAGTTCTGCGTTCAGCTACCCCTTGCAGCATAATAATTATTCGGCTAATATGACTAGGTCATATGACTTAGTCCATTAGAGATGCATGAAACATGGCCGGTAAGCCAGTTAACATCCACGAAGCCAAGACCCACTTGTCGCGCTTGGTCGAAAGGGCGCACGGCGGCGAGGAGATTATCTTGGCCAAATCGGGCAAACCCTACGCCAAACTGGTGCCCTTGGATGAGCACAAAGAACGCACGCCGGGTTTGGCGCAGGGTTATGTGACCGATGCCTTTTTTGAACCGCTGCCGCCCGAAGAACTCGACGCTTGGCAACAATGAAGGTATTACTGGATACCCACGCCCTGCTTTGGTGGTTATTTGATGATCCAAAACTTTCGGCCAAGGCCAAGAGGGCGATTAAAAATCCTGATAATGTAATATTCGCCAGCACCGCTTCAGCCTGGGAGATGGCCACCAAGTACAGATTGGGTAAACTGCCCGGCGCGGAACTGGTTGTGCGCCAACTCCCTGCATTATTGCAAAGTGCCCGTATTGAGCCGCTGCCTATTTCAATGGAACACGCCTTGGCCGCCGGTAATCTCCCCGGCCCGCACCGCGATCCCTTTGATAGAATGCTCATCGCCCAGGCGCGCCTGGAAAACCTGCCTATAGTCACCTTGGATGAGGCATTCAAAGGCTACGGCGTTAAAATTATTTGGTGAAGCCGATTAACTTCTCATGACAAAAATACTTATATTGCCCGGCGACGGCATCGGCGTGGAGATCGTCGCCGAGGCGGTGAAGGTGCTGGAGTGTCTGCGCACCCGCTACGCGCTTAATATCGAAATGGAACAAGCGTTGGTCGGCGGGGCCGCCTATGACGCCAGCGGCCACCCCTTGCCGGAAGCGACCCTCGCCCTCGCCAAACAAGCCGATGCCGTGCTGCTCGGCGCGGTGGGCGGCTACAAGTGGGAGGCCCTGGATATAGCGCTGCGACCGGAGAAGGGCCTGCTCGGCTTGCGCAAGGAACTCGGCTTGTTTGCCAATCTGCGCCCCGCGATCTTATATCCGCAACTGGCGGATGCCTCCACGCTCAAATCGGAGGTGGTTGCCGGACTCGACATCATGATTGTGCGCGAACTCACCGGCGATATTTATTTCGGCCAGCCGCGCGGCGTGCGCACCCTGGAAAACGGCGAGCGCCAAGGTTTCAATACCATGGTGTATAGTGAGTCCGAGATTGAGCGTATCGGTCGCGTCGCCTTCGAGATTGCCCGTAAGCGCGGCAAGCGGGTGTGCTCGGTCGATAAGGCCAATGTGCTGGAGAGCACGGAGTTGTGGCGCGAGGTGATGACGCGCGTGGCGCGTGATTATCCCGACGTGACCCTGAGCCATATGTACGTGGATAATGCCGCCATGCAACTGGTGCGCGCGCCCAAACAATTTGATGTGATGGTAACGGGTAATATGTTCGGCGATATCTTGTCCGATTGCGCCTCCATGCTGACCGGTTCGATCGGCATGCTGCCCTCGGCCTCGCTGGATGCCAACGGCAAGGGCATGTATGAGCCCATCCACGGCTCGGCCCCGGACATCGCCGGCAAAAATATCGCCAACCCGCTGGCGACCATTTTATCCGTGGCCATGATGCTACGCCATACCTTGGGTGAGCCGATGCTTGCCGGACGCCTGGAGGCGGCCATCAGCCGTGTGCTCGACGACGGCCTGCGCACGGCGGATATTTATGCGGCGGGTACGCGCAAGGTGGGCACCCGTGAAATGGGCGATGCGGTCGTGGCGGCGTTGTTGGAATAATGTAATGACCGCCAAGACGCCAAGCGCGCCAAGAAATACAAAATGCAGGGACGAGCTAGGGTTTAATCGTACATTATCTCTCTTGCTCCTAAGTAAAGAGAGATGAGTAGGCATTTTTTCTTGGCGCGTTGGCGTCTTGGCGGTAAATGTTTAGCAGAGTAGCGTGCGCTGTGCGCACGAAGGGTAAGGAGTATTTGAGTCGTGCCGGAGAATCATTATGAAACTTAAGGTGGTAGTGCATGAGGCAGAGGAAGGCGGCTACTGGGCGGAGGTTCCCGCTGTGCCCGGTTGCGCAACTCAAGGTGAGACGTTCGAGGAGCTTTTGGCGAATCTTTATAAAGCCGTAGAGGGTTGTTTATCGGTGGATACCAAAGATGTCAAAATTTCTAAAAATGATAAAGTGCTCGAGATTGCGATTTGAAGGCTGTCTCCGGCAAAGACTTCGCCAATCTAATTAGAATTGAATGGTTGGGAGTTGAAGAGGGTGCACGGTAGCCACCATATCTATACTAAACCAGGCTACCCCGTTCGCATTTCAGTTCCCATACACGGCAATCACCCACTTAAAACAGGTTTATTAAAACACCTGATGAAACTTGCTGATCTCAGCGAGTCGGATTTGTAATGAGTTTTTATTTGGATAAAACATGACTAGATTATTTGACGTTGCGGTAGTCGGCGCCACCGGCGCGGTCGGCGAGACCATGATCGCTATTCTGGAAGAGCGCAATTTTCCGGTGGGCACGCTTTATCCGCTGGCCAGCAGCCGTTCCGCCGGCACGCGCATCGAGTTCCGCGGCAAGCATATTCGCGTAGAGGATTTAGCCGATTTCGATTTTTCCAAGGTGCAGATCGGCCTGTTCTCCGCCGGCGGCGATGTGTCGGCCGTCTATGCGCCCAAGGCGGCGGCGGCAGGCTGCATCGTGATCGACAACACCGCGCATTTTCGCTACGATGCCGATATCCCGCTGGTGGTGCCGGAGGTCAATCCGCACGCCATTGCCGATTATCCAAAGCGCGGCATTATCGCTAATCCGAACTGCTCCACGATTCAAATGCTGGTAGCCTTGAAGCCCATCCATGATGCGGTCGGCATTGAGCGCATCAACGTCTGCACTTACCAGTCGGTGTCGGGCACCGGCAAAGAGGCCATCGAAGAGTTGGCGGTGCAGAGCGCGGCGCTACTCAGCGGCAAGGATCCCAAGGTGGAGGTCTATCCCAAGCAGATCGCCTTTAACGTGCTGCCGCAGATTGATGTATTCCAGGACAATGGCTATACCAAAGAAGAGATGAAGATGGTGTGGGAAACCCATAAGATCTTCGAGGACGACTCCATTATGGTGAACCCTACTGCGGTGCGCGTGCCGGTGTTTTATAGTCACTCCGAGGCGGTGCACATCGAGACACGCGATAAGATCACCGCCCAGCGCGCCAAAGAACTGCTCAGCAACGCTCCCGGCGTGGTGGTGTATGACGAGCGCATCCCCGGCGGTTATCCGACCGCGGTCACCGAATCGGCGGGCAACGACCCGGTGTTCGTGGGCCGTATCCGCGAAGATATCTCCCATCCGCGTGGCCTGGATCTGTGGATTGTGTCCGATAATGTCCGCAAAGGGGCTGCATTAAATAGTATCCAGATTGCAGAAATTCTGATAAAAGAGTATTTATAAGCGTAGCTTAGTCAAAAATCCTAAAGGGCTTTCGAAGCAAGGTCCGCTGTTGGGTTGGCTCGGGTACTCCAGCGGGCTTATGCACGCCGCCGTTTGCCTACTGTAGAGTTACACCCTGCCCGCGTACCATAACTGCTTAGGAAGGCTGGATAATGGCCGTCTGTTAAAGCATATCAAAGCATTTGCCGAGGTTTGGCATGGATATTGCCAAGCTTTGCTGAAGGGCAGAAGTAGGCCTTCCAGCGCGCGATGGGGGTTTGTTAAGTATGGTGTATAGATGGGCTGTAGTGCTGGCGTCACTGACGCTGCTGATACCGACTAGCGTTTCCGCCCTGGGCTTAGGGGATATTAACGTGCATTCGGGGCTCAACCAGCCCTTGAACGCCGAGATAGAGTTGCTGTCCGTCAGCCCTGACGAGTTGGATACCCTGGCGGTGACGCTGGCCTCCGATGAGGCCTTTGAGCAAGCGGGCATCGAACGCCCGTTTCTGCTCACCCAACTGCGCTTCAAGGCCGAGCAACGCAATGGCAAGGCCTATCTGCGGGTATATACCCAAGAGCCCATTAAAGAGCCCTTTCTCAACTATCTGATTGAGGTCAACTGGCCGTCCGGTCACCTGCTACGCGAATACACCGTATTATTAGATCCGCCTTCGTTGATGGTGGCTCAGCAAGCGCCCCTTACCAATCCAACCGCGCCCGCAACAGCCGATGCCGACACCGATACCGGTTCACCTGCCGATACAGCCAGCGCGTCTGATGCAGCCACGGCCGCTCCTGCTGCCACATCTGTAGGGGTTTCTACCGCCGCCCAGGCCGATGGCAGCTACGGCCCCACGCGCGCGGGCGAGGGGCTATGGGGGGTGGCAGGGCGGCTTCGTCCTGACGCATCCATCACTATCCAACAGATGATGCTGGCCTTGCTGAAGGCCAATCCTGAGGCCTTCCTGGCCGATAACGTGAATAGCCTCAAGGCCGGTTATACCTTGCGGGTGCCTGATCTGAACGAGATTGACACGCTGACCCAGGAACAAGCGGTCGGCATCATCAAGCAGCATAATAACACCTGGAAAAACAGACCCGCGCCGCAGGCCAAGCCGGCTCAGCCGGAGGCTGAACCCGTTCCCGCTGCCGCCGAACCCGATCCGGCGGTGCAGCAAAGCGCGCCTGCGGCTGATGCCACGCAAGCCGCCAATCCTCAGCTAAAACTGGTCGCGCCGCTTGAGGAAAAACCAGCCGGGCAGTCACCGGGGGCCGGTACCCAACAGGCCAAGGCGGGCCAGGCCAATCCGGGTAGTGACGCCGAGAAATTGGGCAATGAGCTGACCCTGGTCAATGAGGCCCTGGAGGCCAAGACCCAGGAAAACGATGAACTGCGCTCACGACTGACCGAGCTTGAGCAGCAAACCGCCGCGATCCAGCGTTTGCTTAAGCTCAAAGACGATGAGCTGGCGGTCATGCAAAGCAAACTCAACGAGATTGAGGCCGGTCAACAGGCGGCGCCGGTCAGCGCACCCAGCCCGGCAACGGCAGTGGAGCCGCCCAGCCAGCCCGTAGTGGCCCAGCCTAGTGCCGCTGAGCCTGAGGCCGAGCCGCTCAAACCGGCAGCGACAGCCGCGGCGAAGCCGGCATTGGATTTACCCCCGCCAAGTCTCACCGAGCAGTTGCTGGCCGCTCTGCGCGCCATTGGGGACGAGGTACGAGCCAACCCGCTCGCCCAAGGTTTGGTAGCGGCGATGGCCCTCCTGTTGTTGAGCCTGCTGTGGGTGGTCAACCGGCGCCGGCGCATCAATAACGAGGTTATCGAGGCCGCTGAGCACGAGCCTCTCCTGCCGATCAACGTGGTGCAACAGTCAGCGGCTGTAGTGGAAGAGCCGCAGCTAGGGCTTGCCGAGGAGGTCCATGTCAAGGCGGGCGAAGCTGATCTGCTGGCCGAGGCCAATGTGTATCTGGCCTACGAGCGCTATGACCAAGCCGAAGAGCGCTTGCGGTTGGCACTGAGCATCGAGCCCCACCGCCACGAGATCCACCTCAAATTATTGGAAATTTATCACATCACGCAGGATAAAAACGCCTTTGCCTCCCAGGCCGAGGCCTTGCACAGCGCCTTGGCGGGCCATGAAGATAGCCCGTTATGGGCCAAGGCAGTGGCGCTGGGTAAGGAAGTCTATCCCGAGCACCCGTTGTTTGGCGGCACGGGCGATAAACAGGATAGTGCCATGTCGGCGAGTGCGGCGGGCATGGCCTTCGCGGCCAGCGAAGAAATCGCCGGCGGCGCGACAGCGAGTGTGGAGTCTGCCTGGCTGAGCACTGATTCAATGCTTAGCCAGGATGCTGCAGACCCGCTGGCGGGCGGGGCGCAGGCAGAATCCAACGATGCGTTGGTGATCCCCGGTGTAGCCGTTGAGCCTGAACAGAACAGTGTTGCCGAGCTA